>NZ_JAYGIG010000020.1:0-56198 GCF_034932105.1 Leptothoe sp. PORK10 BA2
GTTCCTGGTCAGGGCATTGCATGCAATGCCCTGACCAGGAACCCCGACCCTATTCACCCAAAAATTTTAGGTAGTCATTGCTCATTTCTTTGACGGCAGCGGCGTAAAATTGCTGGCCATGGTCTGGGGTGGCCAGATCTGGGTTAGATCCCATGCGGCCATCGGTGTAAAACCGGCGAAAGTCCGTAGCGCCATAGATGCGATGGCCAGATGGTGCCACCTGAGGGTCCAAAGGCGCAGATTTGATGTGGTCGGGATAGGCGTATTGGGTCAGGGCCACTTCGCTGGGGGTGGCGTGGGAGCCTTCTTGATCACCGTAAAGTTCTTTGGCTAAGGCATATACGGAGCGACACATAAACCAATTGGCGAGGTGACAGCGCACCTGATCGGCCCCAGGGATCTGGAGTTCCTCCAAGGTGGCATAGGTTTCAGAAAAGGCGGCTTTGAGGGTGGCCATGTTGCCCCCGTGGCCATTGATAAAATAAAACCGGGTAAAACCGGCCCTAGCTAAGGGTTTCAGGTAGTCCTGGATCAGGGCGATCAGGGTACTGGGGCGCAAACTGATGCTGCCGGGAAAGGCGGTGTGGTGTAGGGCCATGCCCACATTGATGGTTGGCCCGACTAAGGCCCCGGTTTGCTCGCCGACGCCTACTGCAATGGTTTCTGCACAAATGGCATCGGTGCCAATCAGCCCGGTGGGGCCATGCTGCTCGGTGGAACCAATGGGGAAAATAATGCCTTGCGATCGCACCAAATAAGCCTCGACTTCAGGCCATGTGCATAGTTGCAGTTTCATAATTGATCTCCATCACCAACAACTGGCTATTTTTGGGTGGTCAAAATCCATGCCCCTCCCTTAAGCTGTTATTTAAGTTATGGCACTAGTGGATAACCATGGATTAACCCCAAGTTATGGCGTTCATCCATGACCTGAAATCCGATGGCTCTAGTGCCACAGTAGTCGCTTAGATGACGGGTAGATTTCTATGCTACATCGCAAGATATACCAACTCTCGTGCGACGGTCGTGAAGTGTGGATATTTTTGAGAGATCAGCACCGCTGGATTGAGCGGGCTCAGATTTTAAATATCGAAGGCGACCTGGTCACCCTACGCTACCAAACCGAAGAAGAGGATGAGTGCTGTGCGTGGGAAGAAATGGTCCGATTGGAGAGTATAGGGTCGATTCAGCAAAAGATCGCCACCGTACCCAAGGGCGATACGGAACTGATGATATCCAACGACTGCCCCACCTCGGAACAAATCCAGTAGGGTCGTTGCCTGCAACGCCCTACCGAACCACAAATTCTGGGCAGTGGCCATCGGGGGCCACTAACCGGCCGAACAGGGGCGACCGAGACTGCTGACAGCTGCGCTGCCGATAAAACCGACAGTTATCACAGACGGCTCGATCGGGAGCTAAACGATTGGTAATATTAGCCAACTCAGACGGGTCCACCCCCCGCAGCACTAAATTTTCGCCCTGCCAACGGGCTTCGATAATGCCGGTTTCAGCGAAGCTTTGCCAACGGACATCAGTGGTCAGGGTGGGCGGCAGCCGGAGGGAAACCTGGTCCAGGGATTCGTTCACGGTGCCTTCAAAGGTGGGTTCACGGGGCGGTGGCGGCGAGGCAAACGCCGTATCTAACCGCAGGGAGAGGGGGTTTCCCGGTAGGGGAATATGCACCTGGTAGCGACTTTGGAGCGAGTCTAAATTTGCCAGGGCAGTGAGGTGGTCCAACTTGCCATGGATCAATACCACGTGACGAGGGCGCAGGTTATGGATCAGTTGGGTGGTGCCATCACCATCGCAATGGTCGTAGAGCTGGTAGGTTTCTAGCTGGACAGTGCCCGAGGGGGTGGCATTCTTAAAGCTATCAAACCAATCATAGGGGGGGCCATGGGGGTTGATCTGGGCCTGCCAGGCTCGGAGGTTGGCCTGCTCTGGCAAAAAGACACTCCAAGAGCCTCGATAGCGCTCACAGTAAAGGGCCACCGGAGTAGCCGGATGGACCAACAGGACCGCCGGAGCCTGCAGCGTTCCGATGGGGCCATCGGCGATGGGCAGCCCATCAGTGGGTAACTGGGGTAAACGCTTAATGGTGGGATAAATCCGATCGTCCCAAAAAATGGACTGGTGCTGGGCAAAATTCTGCACATTGCGCGGAAAAGCTGCGGGCATCTGGTCCAACAGCTCTAGATAGGCATCACAGGTGCGGGCCAGGGCAGGATCTACCCAAATGGTTAAGGGCTGGCCAGTAAATTGATAGTGGCTACGCCAGAGCATGAGCAACTCTTGACCCAGACCGATGAGGGGCACCGGAAATACCACGCAGCGGGATTGGTCTAGGTGCGATCGCAACCGTTCAATCAGCTGGTTTTCCTGCTGTCGTCGGTTGGGATATCGGGCCGTACCCAGGCTCCCCTCCGTGATCAGCACATCTGGATTTAGCCCCCGCAACGCCGCCAGGGGAAAACCCTCCACCAGCCGAGTGCTGGAGAGAAAACAGTCACCCGTGTAAAACAGTCGATAGCGTTTGGCCCCCTGGGTGTAGGTCAGCAAGGCACAGGCCGCCCCGGGCAGATGCCCCGCTGGCCAAAGCTCCAGGGTAAGGTTATCCGCCACCGCCACCGGGATACGCCAAGGCAAGGGACGGATGGAGTTGGCAAGGGACCGATTCGCCATCAGCGCCACGGTGGCTGCGGTGGCATAGATGGGCAGCTGGGGCCACCGTTGCAACAACAGGCTTAAGCCACGCCCATGGTCATCATGGGCGTGGCTATAAAACACAGCAGCGGGCGGGGGACCATGGACTAGGGAGGCTAAGTCTTCTACCCCACAATCGAGCAAAATCCGATGGGGACCAATGGATAGCCCTAAGCTAACCCCCTCTTGGCCATGACCGACACCATAGGGATAACAGACGACGGCTTCTCCATCGGCAATATCGGTTGATCCCAGCGGTGGTAAAACAACATCGGCCCCCATTAGGTCAGTAGGTGCGCCCTTTTAAAGTAAGCACGACCACCCCAATCAGGGTTTAGTGAGCAGAGCCGTTGCCATGGTAATCGTCAGAGTCATAGAAGCCATTTTGGGTGCCGAAGAATAGGCAGGCAATGGAAAATACAACGGCTAGAGCTGGCAAAATTGTCTTGATATCCACGGTGGGTTATTCCTTTGGTTAAATCTCTGGATGGTTTAGCGATGGGTCATTTTGCCCAACCCGTCCATGGATCGTAGCAAGTCCCTTGGGGAATGCAATCATAGACGCCAGGACTGTTACATAACTGTTATTTACTGCAACATTACTTGCCTATCGCCATGGCATTGATGATTAGGGCTGATTGGTGCGATCGCAACCCTCTCCACGTCGCCCCCGACCTCATTGGCTGCAGCCTCATCCGCCAGCTCAACGGCGAAACAGTCAGGGGCATCATCGTCGAAACCGAAGCCTACTGCCCCAATGATCCCGCCTGCCATGCCCATCGTGGTAAAACCCCCAGCAACGCCGCCATGTTTGGACCACCGGGGCACAGCTATATCTACTTTATTTACGGCATGTACCACTGCTTCAACGTGGTCACCGAAGCAGTCGACATCGGCAGTGCCGTCCTCATTCGTGCCCTTGAGCTACCTCACCTGCCCCAAGGGCTGGAGGCCAAGTACAGCCAACAGGGCAAACGGGTGGCAGCCGGTCCCGGCAAGCTATGCCGCACGTTGGAGATCAACCGCAGCCAAAATACGCTGCCCCTGATCCCACAGCATCAGCTATGGCTCGAACATCGGACAGCTGAGTTTCAAAAGCAGTTAGATCAAGGGCAGCAAGCGTTAGTTCAAACCACCCGCATCGGCATTTCCAAAGCCATCGAGCAGCCATGGCGCTGGTATCTAAAAGATAGCCCCAGCGTTTCTAAACCGTAGGTTCTTAGCATCCTGTAAAAACGTTACAGGACAATTTCTGCACCACGGTTGGTAAACTCCACCTTGTCCACTTGCCAGGCAGAATTTTTAGTTAAGGTTTCTTCTAACCCACCAAATAGGCCCTGCTGCTCACAGCTAGTCAGGGACAAAAACTGACGCTCAGAATCTTCCGCTAGACGGAGATCCACAACCGCCTTACTATCCTCAACATTGACCCGGTAGCCCGACAGCTTAAACGCCTCAAACTTATGGCGATCAAGCACCTCACCCACCGCCTCAGTGATCGCCTGATCAGCAGGGACCTTCACCGATTCAGCCTGAAAATTACTACAGCTGTCATCCATTACATAGATGGAAACAGCTACCATTTCAGTATCGGCAGCCCCATCAGCCCCATCAGCCTGGGACGAGACTGGGGGCTTAGCTCCATCCACTGGCTCAGGCTCCACCTCAGGTGTGGCATCCCCACCATCTTCGGTTTCCGCAGCAGGCTTTTCCACCGGTGTCCCAGCAGGGGGTTCAGCCACGTCGGTCGGCCCCGTGCCATTACACCCAGCCAGGGTCAAACCCACAGCTACCAATAAACCTAAGAATACGTTTGGGAACCGAACCATCGGATGAAATACTAAATAAAGTTTGTGCTCATATCCTACAAACTGAAGCTACCCTTTATCCCTAAAGTGTAACAGTTTGCTAAAGCTCCAGTCTGGCGCTGGAGTCTGGCACCGAGTGTGACGGCTTACTCAAGCTCCAGTCTGGCACTGGAGCTTGGCACTGAAAGTGGTAGATTACTTTCCCCCAGCCCCTTATTAAAACTTTGGTCAATCCATGGCCGACAATACCTGGAGTCGTCGACACATCATTTCCCTCGAAGACTTTACCCCTAATGACTATCAAACTATTCTGCAAACGGCGACTAGTTTTCGTGAAGTCCTCTCCCGTCGGACCAAAAAGGTCCCAGCCCTCCAGGGTCAGGTAATCACCAATCTGTTCTTTGAACCCTCCACCCGCACCCGGAGCAGTTTTGAATTAGCCGCCAAACGGCTATCCGCCGATATCCTCAACTTTTCCCCCGGCAGCTCATCCCTGAAAAAAGGAGAAACCATTCTAGATACGGCCAAGACTTACCTGGCTATGGGCACAAACCTGATGGTCATTCGCCATCAAGAGGCTGGAGTCCCCACCATCATTGCCCAGGAAATGGACCGGATTAACTCGGGGGTGGGGATCCTCAATGCCGGGGACGGTCAGCACGCTCACCCATCTCAAGCCCTGCTGGATTTATTCACCATTTGTAATAGTCTCAATCCAGCCAATCCCCACATCGAACAGCTCCAGGGCAAAAAAGTGGTCATCGTGGGGGATATTCTCCATTCGCGGGTGGCCCGGTCCAATATTTGGAGCCTGACCACCTGTGGGGCAGAGGTTCATCTGGTGGCCCCACCCACATTGCTCCCCCAGCATTTTCTAGGGGCATTTAAACAACCCATTCCCCAAGACGACACCGCCGCCGCTCCGCCAGAACGCAAACTCCATCTCCACTGGCAATTAGAGCCAGCCTTAGAAAACGCCGACTTCGTCATGGCCCTGCGGTTACAGCATGAACGCATGAGCCAACATTTACTACCCAGCCTGCGGGAATATCATCAGCAGTTTGGCATCAACCGGGAGCGTCTAAAGCGATGCAAACCCACCGTCAAAATCATGCACCCTGGCCCCACCAATCGCGGTGTGGAACTAACCTCGGACTTAATGGATGATCCCGAATTGAGTCTGGTCTCCATGCAGGTAACCAATGGAGTCGCCACCCGCATGGCACTGCTCTATCTAATTGGCGGCGTCAAGTAACCGCCTCCTCAGAGCCCGTATCCTTCAAAAATTGACGATAGCCATAGAGTTTTGTATCGTCAGAAATTTCTTTGGCCGTGTGAAAGGTAAACCGCCGTTCTTCGCTGGACTCTTGCCAAGCCTGCTGGATTTTTTGGGAGGGAAACGTTCCCTGGACAAGCAGGGTCATCATTTTGGCCCAGCGGGGCTTGAGTTGGTGGGATTCACCCACGTAAAGGCGATATTTACCAATGGTCGCTACAGCAAAGATTCCAGAACTCATAGTCGTTGCAATCGTTATCCGTAATAATTAAGCAGCCCTGTCCTCTAAAGCATGCAAAATTCAGCACATTTTGCTGTTAATTTTCCCCCAGAGCCGTTGCTTTTCACCATATCGTTATGTTTTGCAACGCCCCAGGGACTGCCTACAATGGATAGTAAGCAATTGGCTGAAGGATTTTAGGCGATTGCACCGCCCATAGCTGTTGTTATCTCTATCCGCTAACACTCACCCCTATGACTATTGGCCTCCCATTTAACCTCAATGTTCAGACCCAGACGAATGAAGCTGATAGTTTCTCGATTACCTTTGCACCGCTCTCTCTAGAAGAGGTGTATCGTCTAGCGGAGGATCAGGCCAATGGCGCGATTGTTGTGATGAGTGGCATGGTGCGCAACAACACCGAGGGGAAAGCGGTGGTTGCGCTGGAGTATCAGGCCTATGAGCCCATGGCCGTGGCAGTGTTTAAGCAAATTTCTGCGGAGATTCGTCAGCAGTGGACGGATGTAACCCATGTGGTGATTCACCATCGCACGGGTAAACTCTCTGTGGGAGAGATTAGCGTACTGGTGGCGGTGGGCTGTCCCCACCGGTCGGAGGCATTTGCGGCATGTAAATATGCGATTGATACGTTGAAGCACAATGCGCCGATTTGGAAAAAAGAGATTTGGCAGGATGGTTCCACTAGCTGGGTAAGCATTGGAGCCTGTGAAGATGAAAATGAGCAGTGATCTGTTCAGGAATGTTCTGAAAAAGTTGTTGTTTCCCCACTTTTACCAAAGGCAAAAACAGTATAGGGTTCAACGTAGTCACCTGATTCCATCCCAGGCGAACCCATGGGCATACCGGGTACGGCAATGCCCGCAATATCTGGCTTCTCGGTTAGTAGGCGAGCCACATCCTCTGCGGGGATATGACCTTCCACGACATAACCATTGACAACAGTGGTATGGCATGACGTTAGGTTCTCAGGGACACCGTACTGTTCTTTGACAGCAGCCATGTCTTCGGTGATTTGATCGTTCACCTGAAAGCCTGCGTCACGCATATGCTCGATCCACAGACCGCAACAACCACAGGTAGGGCTGCGAAATACATTGATTTCGCTGGCCAGGGCTACCTGGGATATGGGAGCGGGACCTTGAGCCAGGGTACAACCAGTGAGGATCAGCCCCAGGGTAATGAGGGCAATGCTGCCAATTTTCTTAATGCGATCGATCATGGTTGTTTAACCCGGCAAGATATGACTGAATGGATTTCAGAAGTTGCATACATGGAGATACATGATTCCCCGTTGTCCCCATAATGGCAGACGATAGGGAAATAATGGCTAGTGCTCTGTCACAGCTTAATTTTAGGGTAAATGGAAATCAGCTTGTATCGTGCATCATCGATCTTCAGGCGATCCCATGGCTGGAGGAAAAACCGACCTTGCCCCAAGAGTTGGGGAGCCTATTGGTCATGGGTTACTCCTACTGGGCGATCCGTTTGCCCAGGGTTTAGATGTGATCCCCGGTCAAAGACACCTAGTTTTGAGATGGGCGTTTTGAGGTGGGCCAGCAATCAGAGGGTTTTGCCCTAGAATTTCATCTTGATTTGATATTTCCCTGCCACACTAATCGCTATTAGCATTGAAGGCTTCTCTTCCTAGGACCTTTAATGCTTTGGTGCCGCCCTACTGTTCTCGCAGCATATCCCGATGACTTTTACTTTGAAGTGTGGCGATAAAACTTCCGTGATAGGCATCGGTCTTACCCTGCTATTACTAATGCCTGCGGTAAAAGTCCTAGCCCATGCAGGTCATGGTAACGAGTTCAATCATAGTCAATCTGCCCAGACTAAAGGTGCGATCGCAGTAGACGATACCACCGCAGACCGAATTGGATTGAAAGTTGAGCCGGTCACTCGTCAGTCTCTAGCCTTTGGGGTACAAGCAACAGGGCAAATTGAAACGCCTCCCAGTCGTAGTGTTGAAGTCACAAACCCAGTGGGTGGAACCGTTGTCCGGCTACTGGTGGAACCCGGCGATAGGATTGAGGTCGGACAAGCCCTAGCCGTGATCACCAGTGGCGAACTGGCAGAACTGCGGGTTACAGCCCTAGAAAATGCCGCCGAACGCCAAGGGGATGTACAACAGGCTGAAGCCAACGCACGATTAGCTCAACAGAGCTATGAAAGACAGCAGAAAATTGCCTTGACCGCGATTAACCAGACCAGAACCGAGCTGAGAGTGGCCCAGGAGCAATACGAGCGCGATCGCAATCTCACCGAAAAAGGGGCACTCCCCAGGCGGGAACTTTTGGAATCGGAAGCAAATTTAGCATTGGTCCAGCAAGCTGTGACGGAGGCAGAAAGCCAGTTAGAGGTGTTAGCAGCCCAGACGGAAGTGGAACGCACTCAAACCGCCCTTAAGGTAGCTCAATCCCGGGCCCAACTCAGTACCAGAACGTATCAAACCCGACTAGAACAATTAGGGGCAGAAGCCAATCCAGATGGCACAATTACGATCAAAGCACCGATTTCAGGCACAATCACCAATCGGGCAGTGACCCTCGGACAGTCAGCAGAGGATGCAGGGGAAACCTTGATGACGATTGTGGACGATCGCACGGTGCTAGCCACTGCCAATATTTACGAGAAAGATTTGAATCAGGTGTCTCAAGGTCAGCGAGTAAGAGTTACGACATCAAGCCTGCCGGATCAACTCTTTGAAGGACAAATTACCAACATTGGCTCATTGGTAGAAGGAGAAAATCGAGTCGTCCTCGTCAGAGCAGAGTTGGACAATACAGATGGCACCCTGAAGCCAGGTATGTTTGCCGAATTAGAGGTACTGACCGATCGCACCCCAGAACCTGTTGTGGCGATTCCTCAGTCCGCGATTGTCGAAGCCAATGGTCAGCCGATTGTTTTTGTGCAGAATGGCAATTCGTTTCAACCGGTTGAGGTAACGCTGGGTAGACAGGCTGGAGACTTGGTGGAGGTAGAGAGCGGATTGTTTGAAGGCGATCGTATTGTCACCCAGCGCGCCAATCAACTTTATGCCCAATCCTTACGAGGTGGCTCCGCCGAACCAGAGGAAGCCGAAACAACGGAAGTGACGGAAACAAGCGGTGCTGGTGGAACATTGCCCTGGTGGGTTTTGCTTTCAGGGAGTGGAGCACTGGCGATCGGCACTTTTGCAGCCGGAGCTTTTTGGTCCAATCGACGAAACCGGAAGCAACTCACATCGGCAATGACTGCCCTGGAACGTCTAGAAGATCCCCACAATATGTATCATGCGACACCCGACAATCAGCCTGCTCTGCTACATCCAGCAGACCCGCACCATCGAGATGGTGAAATCCCTGCCCCCCCGCATCAGCACCATTAAGTCGCTGTCTAAAACTATTTCACCCATCGATTATTTGAGAGGAATTAAATCATGAAACTCAGCAAATCTCTTGCGATCGTTCTCATTAGCCTGGGATTCATTTTAGGAGCCTGTGCCAGTGGCGGAGAGCAAACGGCAACTTCAGAAAGTCCTGCTACCTCTCCAGAAACATCTCCTGCTGCTGAATCTCCCGCCAGCCCTACCACATCAGCTCAAGCTGATGCCGCTCACGATACAAGTGTCTCGAAAGGTGGACAGGTCGTTGAAGCAGGTTCTTATCATCTGGAACTGATTACCCTAAAAGAATCCAGTGGCGTACACCTCGATTTCTATCTACAAAAAGGAGATACCCACGCAGCGATTCCAGATGCAACAGTAACGGGTCAAATTCAGCTACCGGACGGAACACAAAAGACGGTCGAATTTGAGTACGACGCTGCCGGAGAACATTACGCTGCGACCTTGCCGGATACAGCAGTCGGAGAGTACAACGTTGCAGTTTTGACCGATATCAATGGTGAGAAGGTAAACGGGCGTTTCAACTTCATCCAGTAGTTGGGCTGGAGAAGCGATCGCCAGTTAAACAGGAACGAACGACATGGTTGAAGTAGTGGTTCAGCAGCAATATGATCACCTTGCCAAAATCTATGATCAACGTTGGCATAGTTACGTTACAAACACCCTCAACTTCTTAAAGCAGTGGGCGCAAATTTCTCCACAGGCGATCGTTCTAGATGTCGCGTGTGGAACAGGGGAGTTTGAGCGATTGCTGTTACAAGACCATCCCAATCAGCAGATTGTGGGGATCGATATTTCAGCAGAAATGCTAACCATGGCGAAAAGAAAACTCCAACCCTATGCTTCTGTTTCCTTTCACCAGGTTAGCGTAACAGCAATTCCCTTTGCCAATGAAGCCTTTGATTATGTCATTTGTGCCAGTTCTTTCCACTATTTTGACACTCCCTTGGATGCATTGGCAGAAATGAAGCGAGTTCTCAAACCAGGGGGAAAACTAATCATTCTAGATTGGTGCAAAGACTTTTGGCTGTGCCGTTTTTGTGATGCTGTACTAAAGGTGTTTGATCCAGCCCACAAACAGTGTTTCACACAACAAGAGTTTCACAATTTTCTAGCTACATCCCAATTTGACATTCAGGCTGCAAAGAAATTGCGGTTTGGATGGGTATGGGGATTGATGGTTGCTACCGCTACTAAACATTAAACTGCTATGCTCGATGCAATTTTGAAGGGGTCGATTGTCCAACGCTGGTTAGTAGTGATTGGAGCGGTAATTGTCACCGTTTTAGGCATCTACAACCTCACCCAAATGCCGCTGGATGTATTTCCTGACTTTGCGCCACCTCAAGTCGAGATCCAAACCGAAGCCCCAGGATTGGCTCCTGAAGAAGTGGAGTCGTTGATTACGCTACCGATCGAAAGTGCAGTGAATGGAACACCTGGGGTGGAAACGGTGCGATCGTCATCTGCGGTCAGCATCTCAGTGGTCAGGGTCATTTTTAATTGGGGAACTGATATTTATCGCGCCAGACAGCTAGTCACAGAACGATTGCAGCAGGTACAAGAGAAGTTACCAGAGGGGGTCGGAACGCCACAGATTTCTCCGGTTTCATCTCCGGTTGGCACGGTCTTAATGTATGCCTTTACCGCAGAAACAACTTCGTTGATGGACGTGCGACGGCTTGTGGATCGAGATGTGACAAACCGGTTGCTGGCGGTTCCAGGAGTGTCTCAAGTGATTGCTTACGGTGGGGATGTGCGGCAGTATCAAGTCTTAGTTGATCCAGCAAAGCTGACTGCTTTCAATGTCTCGCTGCAAGAGGTGACAGAAGCCGCAGAAGCCGCTAACGTCAATGCCGCTGGAGGGTTCTTGACGACTCCCGATCAGGAAATGATCATTCGAGGGGTAGGACGACTGGAATCGATCGATCAGCTAGGAGAATCGGTTGTCACCGCTCGTGATGGACAGCCTATACTACTGCGCGATGTGGCACAGGTGGAAGTCGGAGCTGCTTTAAAGCGGGGCGATGGTAGCTTCGACGGTCAACCTGCCATCATTGTGGTGATCAATAAGCAGCCGATGAATGACACGCCTACCGTTACACGGGCGATCGAACGCGCAATGGCAGAGGTCAAAGCTGGACTTCCTGAAGATGTAACGGTGACCGAAACGTTTCGTCAAGAAAACTTCATTGAAGCCTCGATTGAAAATGTTCTCGGTTCATTACGCGACGGCATCATCATCGTCTCAATTATTTTGCTGCTATTTTTAATGAACTGGCGAACCGCCGTGATTACCCTCAGCGCCATTCCCCTGTCGATTTTGGTGGGGATGCTAATTTTGAATGCCTTTGGTCAGGGTATCAATACGATGACGTTGGGTGGCTTAGCAGTAGCGATCGGGTCAGTGGTGGACGACTCGATTGTGGACATGGAAAATGCCTATCGGGGATTGCGAAAGAACCAGTTAGCAGGCACGCCAGAACACCCGTTTAAGGTGGTCTACGATACCTCTGTGGAAGTGCGGGTCAGCGTCATCTTCTCGACGGTGATCATTGCGGTGGTCTTTGCCCCGATTTTCAGCCTCACAGGTGTCGAAGGGCGCATCTTTGCCCCGATGGGGGTTGCGTATTTAGTGTCAATTTTTGCCTCAACCTTTGTGGCGATGACCCTTTCACCTGCTTTGTGTGCCATCCTGCTGGCAAACCGTCCTCTTCCTAGCGATGAAACCTGGGTCAGTGCCTTTTCTCAGCGGCTCTATCGCCCTGCCCTTGCTTTTGCCATGCGTCGCGCCAAGGTTGTGCTGATGATTGCAGGCGCTTTGTTAGTTGCATCCCTGCTTGTGTTCTCCAGTCTGGGACGAGTGTTTTTGCCAGAATTTCAAGAGCCTTCCTTGGTGAATGCGATGTTGCTCTATCCCGGTGTTTCTCTGGAAGCGACCAATCAATCTGGGCTAGCAATGCAAAATGCACTCAAGGATGATCCACGCTTTGCCACCGTGCAGTTACGCGCCGGACGTGCGCCCGGAGATGCCGATGCAGGTGGGGTGAACCTGGGGCATTTAGATGTGGAACTGAGCCAGGAAGGGTTGAAAGATCGGGAAGCATCGGTTGAAAAAGTCCGCGAGGAATTTGCTCGGATTCCAGGGATTGCGCCAAGTGTCGGTGGTTTTATTTCACATCGGATGGATGAGGTGTTATCAGGAGTGCGGAGTGCGATCGCCGTTAAAATCTTTGGTCCTGATTTAGATGAACTCCGTTCCATTGGTAGCGAGGTCGAAGCGGCTATTCGGGATATCAATGGATTGGTCGATCTGCAACTAGAACCCCAAGTCCCAATTCGGCAGGTACAGATTCAGTTCGATCGCTCAGCCGCCGCTCGGTACGGTCTAACGGTGGGTCAAATTTCTGAGATTATCGAAACAGCGCTTAACGGTCGTGTGGTCTCGCAAGTATTGGAGCAACAACAGCTATTTGACCTGCTGGTATGGCTGGAAGACGGATCTCGGAACAATCTCGATACCATTCGCAATCTGCTAATTGATACCCCCACCGGTCAAAAAATCCCCCTGGTTCAAGTGGCTCAGATTGACTACGGAACCGGACCGAATACGATTAATCGTGAAAATGTCTCTCGTCTCCTTGTGGTGTCTGCAAACGTGGCTGGACGTGATTTAGGATCTGTTGTCAATGAAATCCAGTCCAAGGTAAAAGAAACCATACCGCTGCCCTCTGGATATTTCATTCAGTACGGTGGGCAGTTTGAGTCAGAACAGCGGGCAAGCCAAAATTTGCTGGTGTTTGGTGGATTGGCGATCGTCGTGATTTCCATTCTGATGTATTTTGCTGTGAAATCTGTTGTCGGAATGCTGATGATTATGATTAACCTCCCCCTTGCCTTGGTCGGAGGCATCTTTTCAATCGCATTAGGCAGGGGGATCGTTTCCGTTGCCTCATTGGTGGGCTTTATTACCCTATTTGGAGTTGCCACTCGCAACGGCTTGTTGCTGGTTGACAATTACAACAATAAATTGGCGCAGGGATTACCGCTTCAAGAGGTAATTGTCGAAGGTTCAATGGAGCGATTGGTTGCTATTTTGATGACGGCACTCACCTCAGCCTTGGGCATGATTCCCCTGGTCATTGGTACAGGAGCGGGGAAGGAAATTCTACAACCGTTGGCGATAGTCGTTCTAGGTGGTTTATCTACCTCTACAGCGTTGACGTTGCTGGTATTGCCTGCCCTCTACTCGTTGTTTGGACGATATCTAATTCCCAAAGCAGCAGCAACATCTGTACAAACTGATGTTTTTCAGGGTTATGCGCCTGACAAAGTTCCGATCGCTTAGTACTGCCAATTGTTATTCATCCGTTATTCATCTTAAAAGGTCAAGATTATGAAATTGAATCGACTTTCCTCCGTCATCATTGGTCTGGTTTTCCTATTGGGAGCTTGCGCCAGCAGTGAAAGCCCCACAGCAAGCTCAGAAAGCCCTGCGGCAAGTCTATCTGTCGCTGATTCTCCTGTTGCCGATGCCGCCACATCTCCTGAAACAACCACCACATCCCCTGAAGCAACCGATCATTCTGCTCCTCAGCAAGGCGGACAAGTCGTTGAAGTAGGTAACTACCATCTGGAACTCGTCGCTTTACCAGAAGCCAGCGGAACCCATCTCGATCTGTTTTTGCAAACCGGGGATACCCATGCAGCAATTGAAGGAGCAACGGTCACAGGTCAAGTTCAACTACCCGATGGCGCTCAGAGGCAAGTCGATTTTGAATATGATGCCGAAGGCAAGCACTACGTAGCTTTGTTGCCTGAAACCGCATCCGGTGAGTATAAAGTTGCTATCTTAACGGATATTAATGGCGAAAAAGTGAATGGACGTTTTACTTTTACCAAGTAGTTAGGCTAGATACAATGAGGGTTCTGCTCGTTGAAGATGAACATGACCTGGGGGCAGCTCTAGAGCGATCGCTCAAACGCGAAAAATACGTCGTGGATTGGGTGAAGGATGGTATAGAGGCTTGGCAATTTCTAGAAAACGATTGGAGTCAATACACCGTTGCCATCTTTGATTGGCTACTTCCAGGACTGTCTGGAATTGAGCTGTGTCAACGGCTTCGAGCGAAACAAAACCCTCTTCCAGTCTTGATGCTGACAGCGCGCGATCGCATGGAAGATCGGGTCATGGGACTCGATGCCGGAGCCGATGATTATTTGATTAAGCCCTTTGGCATGGCGGAATTGCTAGCCCGGTTGCGAGCACTCCAGCGGCGATCGCTGCAGATTCAACCACCCCAACTTCAGGTTGGCAATTTGCTTCTAGATTACGCCACATCAACCGTTTCGATTTCCACAAACCCAGGCAACCTGCAAAACATTCCTCTCACTGCTAAGGAATTTCAATTATTGGAATACTTTATGCAGCACCCTAATCAAATTCTGTCGCGTGACCAAATTATTGGTCGTATCTGGCGAGCAGAAGCAGACTTTAGCAGTAATGTGGTTGCAGCTCAAATGCGCCTGTTGCGGCGGAAATTAACCGAGTACGGCTACGATCATCTCATTGAAACCGTTTACGGCATGGGCTACAAGCTCAACGCCAATGAAACATAGCCCATGAAGCATAACAAGGTTTTTCATACCACTCGACTGCGCTTGGCAGGGCTGTATGCTGGCACAATGGGATTTATTCTCACCCTTTGTGCTGTAGGTTTCTATGAAGCGATGGCATATAGTCATGTCTCTGAGTTAAATCATCGAATTGAGTCGGTAGCAGGCACACTGCATGACGGGCTAGAAGCCTCATTGCAGCAACCGGGCAAGCTAGAACCGATCGTGCAAAAGTTTATTCCATCGCTCTGTATTGCTGGGACAACTTGTGCTTACAAATCTACAGCAGCTCACTATTTAGGGGTCTTTCAAGAACATGGTTATTACATTCGCTTTGTCACCTTACCTGGGCAGTTGTTAGCCAGTGCAGGGGAG
Source organism: Leptothoe sp. PORK10 BA2 (assembly GCF_034932105.1). Classification (NCBI taxonomy): domain Bacteria; kingdom Bacillati; phylum Cyanobacteriota; class Cyanophyceae; order Nodosilineales; family Cymatolegaceae; genus Leptothoe; species Leptothoe sp. PORK10 BA2. Next base: position 15,411 of record NZ_JAYGIG010000020.1, read on the forward strand.
GCAACAACGGACTTACCTATACGCGTTGAAACCGATCCCTGGCAAATATTAGAAGCTCCTGATGGGACTCGTTATCAGCAATTATCTCTGCTGCTAAAAACAGCTAACCAAGATGCTTGGGGATATATGCAGGTGGGGCGATCGCTCTCTGACATTGATGGACACATGGTTTGGGTGAGGCTAATTTTGCTGATTGGCTTGCCCACGGCGATGATTCTCGTTGTGGTTGCCAGTTGGTGGCTGGCTGGGCAAGCGATGCTGCCCGTATACAGGTCTTACCGCCAGATGCAACAGTTCACGGCTGATGCTGCTCATGAACTCCGAACCCCATTAGCAACAATTCAAGCAAACTTAGAATCTACCCTCATACCGGATGCAACGGATGCCGATGCTTGGGATACCCTTCGTACTGTGGAGCGCCAAAGCGGTCGTCTATCCCGACTTGTCCATGATTTACTGGTTCTTTCCTGCGTGGACTTACAGGGACTTCCTGCCAAACAAGAGTCTTGTCATCTCAATGATTTAGTCAGTGATTTAGTCGAAGAATTTTCGGCCCTAGCAATTGCCTCTAATATTTCACTAACAGCAAACATTCAGGTGACTACGCCGATCAATGTCCTCGGCAGCGAGGAACAACTCTATCGTCTGGTTGCTAATCTCATCACCAATGCAATTCAATACACCCCTGCTGGAGGTAAAGTTACTGTTTACCTCCAGCGAAAAGACCATCATGCTCTGATCCAGGTTCAAGATACAGGAATTGGTATTGCACCCAAAGAACAGACCCGTATTTTTGATCGCTTCTATCGCGTCAACACCGATCGCTCCCGCCATACCGGAGGAGCAGGATTAGGCTTAGCGATCGCAAAGGCGATTGTCCAAGCCCATCAAGGCACCATTCAAGTCCAGAGTGAGCCAAACCAAGGCAGTGTTTTTAGTATTTATTTACCATTAAAGAGCAATCAAAAATAGAGGCCCTTGCAGTCTATAGAATCTATTTCTTCTTATGGCAAAACCCAAGGATGCCAAGCGTGTTCAGTTGAGTGAGCACGCCTGGCATAACGGATAACCGAAATCTTCCCTTAAAAAAAATGAGGTAAAATAGATAGGAGTAAAGTGTTAGAACCCTAAATCAGGTTTAGCTGTTGATGTCGAAGAATTGGGTTGGGTCAAGGTACTTTGTCAGTCGTTCAAAAACGAACCGTGCTATGGCATACTGTCCAACCCAATCTAGAAACTCTAAAATAACAAACATAAGCTGGTTTTAAGCAAGAAGCTGGTTTTAAGCAAGTTCATGACGCTCATTAGCAGATCGAGTGTTTTTATCACGCCTACATCCCAAGCCCTAGCTGATTCCAGGTGCTCTACAGCAATCGCTTACTCCTCACCTTTTCAGACTCCTTTACACCCACACATCCCATCATCATGAATCACAAACATTTTCGCTATAGCTTTCTTAGCTTATGTATAGCCCTCACCACAGCGGGTCTGACAGCAGCTTGCAGTCACATCGGCAAACATTCCAGTCCCCATGGAGACCATGCTAGCCATTCGATACCCGTGACCTCCACGACAGACGGGGCATCAGAAACAGATGGGCAATCCCACGACCACCATAATCACTCTAAACCCGCGACAGACGAGGCATCAAAAGCAGATGGGCAATCCCCAGGCCACAATAATCACTCTGCCCCAACGCCACAGGCCAACAAAACCAAGGCGAAGTTGATTACCTCTGGTCCAGTCGCGCCAAATCAGCTCGCTAGCTTAACGATTGAAATCCAAGATCAGCAGGGGCAAGCTATTCCCAAATTCGATGTCTTTCAAGAAAAGCTGATGCATTTGATTGTAGTCAGTGATAATCTTCAATCCTTCCAACATATTCACCCAGAGTATAAAGAGAATGGCCGTTTCGATGTCGCAGCAGCCTTCCCTGAGAGTGGTACCTACACCCTATTCAGCGACTATAAGCCGGCTGGACAAGCGGAAGAAGTTTCAGCCCTTAAACTCCAAGTGTCAGGTGTAGCGCCTTCTCCTCCCGCCGCCGAGTTCAGTCGGAGTAAGACAATAGGCGATATCCAAGCCAATTTGGATATCTCTCAGCCTCAGGTCAAAGTTGGGGAAGAAGTCACCTTAACGTTCACCTTACAGAGTGCTGAGAGTCTTGAACCCTTGACGGACCTAGAGCCTTATCTAGGTGAACTGGGACATTTAGTGATTGTGAAACAATCTGCTGACCTGTCTAGAGCGGACTATATTCACGCCCATGCGCTTCCAGGGGCGAAGGATGGAACGGTTCAATTCCATACGGTATTCCCTCTAGCAGGTAAATACAAACTCTGGGGACAATTCCAGCGCAACGGTGAGATTGTTACCAGTGATTTTTGGCTTGAGGTTTCTTGAAGCCCAGGTATCGGCCACAGCGCTTCTCGCGGCGGCGGAAGCCAGCGAGTTTGAGCGAGAAGAACAACAGCAGAAAATTATCCACATTTAAGCGGACCTGGTTGATCTCACCCTCAAACGGGATCGCTTTGAGACTCTGACGACAACAGGGGCCACATCCCAATCTGGGTATGCCCAATCTCAGTATGATTTAGCGATATCCCAGGCAAATGCCAAACAGGCCATGGTGGATGGGGCTAAGGCTAAACTGCCCCGTCTGCAATCCAAGGTGGCCAGCGATCAGGCTCAGGTAGAGCGTGCCCATTCGGGGAGCCCTAGCGAACAGGTGCACTAACCGATCTGACTGCGGGTCACGATTCTATTCCATGATTCATGTTGGAATTAACCTCGATCAGTGAGTAGAACTGTAATGTTCGATATGGGGTTGATACATATATGGGATGGATCGTCACTGATATTTATGAGGGTATCGATAAATTTTATAGCGGCTGGATCTGGTGGAACCTATTTCTGGCCTTTATTCCAATGCTAATTAGCTTTAAGCTGTTTCGCCGCAAAGCCATTGCCCCGTTCTGGTTTGCGGTGGCCTGTTTTGGCACTGGCCTAATTGGGCTCGTGGGTCTGGAGTCTAGGCTCCCCAGACTTAGACGGTTTGCGCTAAGTGTGGTGCAGGGTATTCAGACGGCGGATCCGAGCACCTTACTGCAGCTGCTGTGGCTAGCTGGGGTGATGGTGATTGCACTGGGGATTAGCGTTTGGCTATCTAAACACTCCCACACGCGGAAGCTGTGGCTTTGGTGGATAGGTCTGGTGACGTTTATCGCCTTCTTGCCCAATGCGCCCTATATTTTGACTGATATCCTGCACCTGATTCGGGGCACCAGTGCTGGCACGATCAAGATTTGGGTAATTGCTTTTATATTTATTCCGATGCACATGGCGGCAATTATTGTAGGGTTCGAAGCCTATGTGATTGCTCTTTTAAATGTGAATTTCTATTTGCAACAGAAGGGATTGGCGGCGCTCACTGGGCCGGTTGAGCTGGGCATCCATGCCCTATGTGCCTTTGGTGTCTATTTGGGGCGTTTTCTTCGGTTTAATAGTTGGGATGTTGTTGTGGATCCGTCTAGTGTGCTAGCGACTACTCTGAACACGCTGACGTCAAAGCGACCGGTGGCGGCCATTTTCTTTTCATTTATGCTGCTGACGGTGCTCTATTGGATTATGAAGCAGGTAACTTTAGGTCTGAAGCTAAGAATTCACTATATTCGGACAGGGCAGAATGCCCTTGAGTAAACGTGAGTAAACAAAGTTGACGGAGATAGCTGTGTCTCCCAAAAGGGACTCTGAAGGAGAAAAACCAATTTTGGCGGTTTGGTGCAGATCCAAAACAAACGTCGCGAGTTCCTATGGGTGCATCCCCAGTTTGTCGATGAATATTAATGCTCTAGCCAGGGGAGCATTTTTCGTATACGTCATTGATTAAGACATTGTTGGCAATTCTTCAGAAAGTATTGAGCCATAGCAAAGCCAGTTTTCCAAACTTATAATTGTGTAATGCACAATTTAAGCCAAACAAACGCTTTGGTCACACCAGCTTATGCTGGTATAAATTCGTCATTGGAATCAAGGAATGCTTTGCCCATGAAAGTCGTTTATGACCCAGATACAGACATCCTACAGATTGCTTTCGTCTCGACTGTAATTGAGGAAACTACGCAAATCTCGCCTGGATTAATACTTGACTATGACGAAGATGGCCAGGTAGTTGGCCTGGAAATTAGACGGGCATCCATTAGAACAGAGAGCCCTTACGCTATTTCCTTCAATATTGGTCCAGCTAATCTGAATAAGCCGTTAGCTGGTGGCAAAGAGTTGGCAGAAACCAAAGAGTAAGGAGCACTGACAGTCCGATCTAGTCGTAAAATCAAAATGCGATCTGTTTTTTTATGGTTTATTGGATTGGTGATGTCTGGCTACTCCCCTTCCATAAAGCCATTCATTTATTCAGAACAACCTATGCAAAAAACGCATGGTTTAAATTCTGAAATCGGCTAAAAGTCATAGAACTGTGACTTTTCAACCCCTATTTAAGACCATAAAAAACACGTCAGAACAAAAAAATTGTTGTAGCCCCTCAATCATGAATAATTGGGTGACGAGTGTAGAGGTCTCTTCTCCTCACGGATTGTTTTGGCTTTAGGTTCATTTGAGGTGCCCATGACGGAGTCTGTACGAATTTTGATGTGTGCCCCGCAGCACTACGACGTTGATTATGTAATCAATCCGTGGATGGAGGGTAATGTCCATCGCTCGTCGCGCGATCGCGCCCAGGAGCAGTGGAACGGTCTGCATCACATTCTCCAAGACCATGCCACCGTGGACTTAGTGGAACCCCAGCTCGGATGGCCCGATATGGTCTTTACCGCCAATGCCGGACTCGTGCTTGGCAACACTGCTGTGCTCAGCCGCTTTTTCCATCCCGAACGGCAGGGGGAAGAGCCCTATTTTCAAAAGTGGTTTGCAGATCATGGCTACACCGTTCACACATTACCTAAGAGCCTGCCCTTTGAAGGTGCAGGAGATGCCCTGCTGGATCGGGCCAGTGGATGTCTGTGGGCTGGATATGGGTTTCGTTCAGAGCTAGACTCCCATCCCTACCTGGCAAAATGGCTGGAGGTGGAGGTACTTTCCCTCAGACTGATTGATCACCGTTTTTATCACCTGGACACTTGTTTTTGTCCGTTGGCCAATGGGGACCTACTCTATTATCCCCCCGCCTTTGATACCTATTCCAACCACCTGATTGAGCGTCGCATCCCGGCAGAGAAACGGATCGCGGTAAATGAGGTGGATGCGGTACATTTTGCCTGCAATGCGGTGAATGTGGGCCAAACCATTGTCATGAACAGCGCCAGCGATGGTTTACAGGAGGCCCTAGCATCCCGTGGGTTTACTGTGATTGAGACCCCACTGACCGAGTTTTTGAAAGCGGGTGGGGCAGCTAAATGTTTAACGCTAAGGGTCACCGAAGCCCGTCAAGCGTCTCCCCAAGCCTCCTCCATCCAAAGTCGCATAGTGCGATTGGAAGGTCATTTGCTGGATTCGGGTTTGGTGAATCGAGCCTTGGATACGATTGTGTCCGGCGGCGGCAGCTTCCAGGTTTTGAGCTTTGACCTGGGGGAACAGCGGCAGGATATTTCCAAGGCGGAGGTGAAGGTCTCTGCCCCTGACTTGACGGTGATTGAAGACATCCTGGGGCAACTGGTGGATCTGGGGGCCATGATCACCTCGGACGATACGGCGGCGGCCCACCTAGAACCTGTGGTGCAGGCAGGGGTGGCACCGGATGATTTCTATGTGACGGCGATCTATCCCACGGAGGTTTCTGTCAGCGGGCAATGGATTAAGGTCCAGGGCCAACGCATGGATGGGGCCATTGCCATCACCCATACCCCCGACGGTCCAGTGGCTCACTGTAAACTGCTGCGGGAGCTACAGGTGGGGGAATCCGTGGTGGTGGGTAGCGCAGGCATTCGCACCAAACGTACGGCGAGTACTCTACAGAAAAAATCCACGGAAGAGTTTAGCTTTATGGGAGCGGGTGTCTCCAGTGAACGGCGGGTGGAACTGGTGGTGGAACAAATTGCCTGGGATTTACGCCGGATCCGTGACCAGGGTGGCAAAGCAGTGGTCACGGCGGGTCCGGTGGTGATCCATACTGGCGGTAGCGAGCACCTGCAGCATCTGATTCGGGAGGGTTATGTGCATGGGTTACTGGGGGGAAATGCGATCGCAGTCCACGATATTGAGCAATCTATGATGGGCACCTCCCTCGGCATGGACATGAAGCGCGGGGTTTCAGTCCACGGTGGACATCGCCACCACCTCAAGGCCATTAATGCCATTCGCCGCTGCGGCAGCATTGCCAACGCAGTAGACCAGGGCATTTTACAAAGCGGGGTGATGTATGAATGCGTGAAAAACAACGTACCCTTTTCCCTCGCTGGCTCAATTCGGGATGATGGTCCGTTGCCAGATACCCAAATGGACCTGATCCAGGCCCAGGAGGACTATGCCCAATTAATCGCAGGGGCAGACCTGATTTTGATGCTCTCCACCATGCTGCACTCCATTGGCGTAGGAAACATGACTCCCGCGGGGGTAAAAATGGTCTGTGTGGACATTAACCCAGCAGTGGTAACCAAATTGAGCGATCGGGGATCGCTGGAATCCATCGGGGTGGTAACGGATGTGGGGCTGTTTCTCAGTCTGTTGGTTACTCAGCTGAATAAGCTCACGGGGGAATATGCTCGGGTTTAAGGCAAACAACATCCGAGGGGAAAACGGTCGGTGTAGAAGACTGCGATGAAGAAGGCTAATGAATCCCTATAATGAGGACCGTTACTGATTCTGAAAACGCCGAGTTCAGCTGTTTTGAGCCAAATTTATTTATGTCCACGCCTGAGCACGGGTTCCCCAAACAACCATCCCAACCATCTACCATTCGGCCCATTGGTGTCTATGCCCTATCAGGTCTAGCAGCCGATGGGAAGCATCTCTTTTCCATCGATACACTCAGGGGCTATCTAGTAGCCGTTGATCCTGGGACTAACAACACAGTTATTCTCAACCCGCATCAGCTAGAAGATAAAGAATGGATCAATGCAGTGGGTCTCTCCCTCTGGCAGGATACCTTTTGGTTTGCCAGGGACCAGGAGGTGTTTTGGTGCGACAGAGACACCCTAAAAACCACCTTATTCACCCGCCTGCCCTACCCTATAGCCGGTGTAGCCGTTTGGGAAAATACCGTCTACGTCAGCTGTCAAAAATCGGGTTATATCCATCGGTTTGATCGCAGCACGGGGGAGCCCCTAGGGAAATTCCCCCAACCTGGAGTGGGGCCAGAAACCTTAGCCACCAATGAAGACGGTCTGTGGGTATGCGACCAGGCCGAACAAACGGTCTACTGCCTGGATCGCACCACGGGCAATATTCAGCTGAGCACCCTGACGCCCCACAGTTCCCCCACCGGCATCGCATTTTATCAGGCTGACCCAGACCAAGCAGCCATCTGCTACATCGTGTATGCCTACGAAGAACCCTACATTCGCGATAATCCCAACAATGCCGAGTCGCCCCATGAACTGACATTTCGCGATCTCACCTTCATCCATCCCCTATATCTACACCCAAACCCGACCGAGCAGTACACCCTCTCCAACGGGTACCTGGTGGAGATGTCCTATGTAGAAGAGCTAGTCCCCCTAGAAGCCGTCACCCTCAACAACGTAGAGTGGCGCATGGCCCTACCCGCCAATACCCTGCGTCAGCGCGTTCGCCAGGTGGAACCCATCGGCCATCCCTTCACCATCGAAGAACAAAATGGGCAACAGGTAGCTGTCTTCCAGTTCGATCAGATTCAGCCCTTCCAGGGGGGGCTGTTTGGCTGGAAGGCCCTGGTCGAAATGTACAGCATCAAGTATTACCTGACCCCCGACGATGTTGATGGGGAGCAAACCCTACCCACCGAACTCCAGCACTACCTGATCGATGACGATGAGCTGGATATGGACAAGGCCGCTATCCAACAGGCCGCCCGCGAAGGTGCAGGCACCGAGACCAACGGGTTACGAAAAATGCTCAGGATTCGCAACTATGTTTACGATCGCCTCTCCTATGGCATTCAGCCCACCATCGACACCCCGGAAGTTGCCCTGGTCAGGGGCACAGGTTCCTGTGGTGAGTATGTGGGACTCTTGCTGGCCCTCGCCCGACTCAACGGCATTGCCTGCCGTACCATTGGTCGTTACAAATGTCCCCCCCATCCTGAATTTCGCCATCTCCCCCTGGAGCCGGACTTTAACCATGTGTGGCTAGAGTTTTATATTCCTGGCATCGGCTGGCTACCCATGGAATCCAATGTGGACGACGTGATTGAGCGTGGTCCCTATCCCCAGCGTTTTTTCATGGGGTTGTCCTGGTATCACATGGAAATTGGCAAGGAGATTCCCTTCGCCAAAATGCGCGCTGACGACAAACCTGACAATTTCTCCATGCGCGATTTGGCCATCAACCACATTCGCTTTCGCATACTCGATGAGTTAAATCCCGCCAAAACAACTGTCAACCCTGAGTAAGTCCCCATTCCTAATCAGTTGGAAAAACGGTAGTCCACAAAGAGATAAGTTAGAAAATCACATTGGCGCTATCGGGTACTGTATCCACCACTAACTCGAAACCTGGAGTTTCCCTCACCCTAAATCCCTCTCCCGAGGGGAGAGGGACTTTGACGCTTTTCTGGCTCCCCGTCTCCTCTGGAGACGCTTCGCGAACGCCCTCCGGAAAGAGTAGGGGCTGGGGGTGTAGCTTGCTTCCCGCAGGGTGGACCAGAACTAGGGTTCTCAACCTGGACTTGGTTTATGTACTGCATACTCGAAACCTGGAGTTTCCCTCACCCTAAATCCCTCTCCCGAGGGGAGAGGGACTTTGACGCTTTTCTGGCTTCTCGTCTCCTCTGGATCTTAAAGGGTGACAAGGAACTTAAAGTCTATATTTGGCAATGATTTGAGAAAATAGGAAGGCAAAAAAATAGGGGACTAAGCATCCCCCACAAAAAATAAAATGTTGCCTTCAGTATACCAAACCATCTGCCGTAAGCATTTAAGCGAGTCACAGTATCTAACGCTAGAGCTGGTGTTACTTTTGATACAAGCTCATCGTCAAGTCACGCTCGCGACCTTAGCCAGCCTATTTCCTCAACCGATCAAATATGCGAGTCGTAAACGGAATCTGCAACGATTTTTAGTCCTCCCTCGTCTGAGCGTTAAAGTGCTGTGGTTTCCGTTGGTCAAATATTGGATTCGCCAAGCTCAAACCGGTCATTGTCTCAATCGAGATCAGCGTCGTCGGTTAAAAAAAAGCTCATCAGAAGTATGGATATTGGTTGATTGCGATAGATCGAACGCAATGGAAAGGGCGTAACCTGTTTATGGTGACCCTGGTATGGGGCACCCATGCATTACCCCTATATTGGGAGCTATTAGATCATGTCGGCAACAGTAATCTGAGAACCCAAAAACGAGTCTTAACACTCGCTCTGAAATTATTGAAACACTATCCAACGTTGGTGATAGGAGACCGAGAATTTCATAGTCCCAAATTGGCTGAATGGCTCGACGAAAAAGGGGTATACTTTGCCTTGCGTCAGAAAAAAGACTTCCACTTCCAACACCATCCTGGTGACGAGTACCAAGTCCTCAAAGACCAAGGATTCAAGCCGGGCATGTCTCAATTTTATGTCGGCATTAGAGGGAATAAAGGAGACGGATTAGGTCCCTTTAATCTGGCGGTTTATTGGAAACGTAAGTACCGCAAGAAAGGTCCGAAAGACCCCTGGTATATCCTGACAAATCTCCCCACCCTCAAGCAAACCTTAAAGATTTACCGTTGTCGCTGGGGGATAGAACAATTTTTTAAAGATTGTAAAACCGGGGGCTATCACCTGGAGGATACCCAGGTGAACGACCGTCGCTTTTTAGCCTTGGTGGTGGTCATTGTGCTCGCCTATAGTTTGGCTACGATGCACGGACAACGCATGCAAGCATTACGGATAGACGAGTACGCTGGCTGTATCAAAAAGCACTCAGGCAAGGCTCCCTATCACAGTGATTTTAGCTTGGGTTTGTATGGGCAACGATGGATATATGCCATGGATATATGGGCGGATTCGGCCTTGAAGTTGATCGCTCTCAAACCGAATAAACGACTCTATTTTCATCGTGGTTTTCTCGCTCTATCCCTTATGGAACATGCTTTATAGCTACGCTGTCACCCTTTAAGTCTGGCTTATGATCGTGGCGATACCCTTGGAATTGCGTCCTGTTCGTCCTCCCTCAAGCCTACAATGCCTAGCTTCTTTGTAAGTTACAACAGCGCTGATAAAGCCATCGCTGAGTGGATTGATTGGACCCTAGAATCGGATGAACTGAACAGAGCAAAGTGGCGACCTCACAGCAAGCTCAGACCCCTGTTGCTCTTGCTGCTTTCTTATCTCTAAATAATCCTCAGGGGTCAAGTGCTCGGCGGTACCTGAGAGGATTTGGTCGATTAAGGCATCTGGAGTCACTTATTCATCTAGGTCATAGGCTACAGGCCAGTATCCGCAGCAGGTGATCTTTCAATCATTAAGGCTTAGTTTGGTGATCTCGTGTTTGCTGATCCTGAGATTCTTGAGACTCTTTCATTGCTATGGCCGCCAAATGTGCCAGCAGATTGGGGACTGTGCGAGTCTCGTCAGCGGCCCTTTTTTCTAGATAGTCATAAACGTCATCTTCAATAGTGACGGTCACACGCTTAACCACTGGTTCGACTTTTTGGGAGACAGTTACGCACATAATCCTAAGCTTTATTACTACTGTTGAAATGGATTAACACAATATTATGCTAATCACATATTTTTATGTTAGCGTTCTATTGTGCCGCTGAATTTAGTCCAATTGGTTGACTTTTTCGTCCACATTTCCCAAACCGAAACCGATATGGCCAAAGTTTCCATCCGCGATCGCGTCTACAGCGACTTGTTAACCAGATACCCGGATCGGAATCTATCCGAGGCCGTTAGTTCTGCCTTAGCAGAGCTGCAAACCCTAGAGCGCCTGCTCAGGGAACTGCAATTCGTTCCTAGCTGCGATCGTTCACAAAACCTGTCCTAGCAGCCCCCACCGCTAGCCATGCTTCGCTCTATCCCTGCTTATCTCCTAATCGCCATTCTTTCCGGCGCTCCCTGCCTCTGGCTTGGCTGGAAAGCTCGGGCACACACCGATCCACTGATGGACGCTAAAGCGTGCGCTGATATCGTCACCACCTCAGTTATCGATACCCTCCAATTTTGGAAATAACGGCCACCCTCACCCCTGAGGTCAAACCCATGACGTCCCCTAACTCCCAAAACCCTGACCGCATCTCGCAGCTGGCCACGAGCATTCGCCGGATTCAACGGCGAATGCAGCCAGATGAAGAGGAGCTAACAAGCAATATCGTTTCCCATCCAGCCCTGGGGACCCAGGCAGCCCATGGCGATCCCCTCGCAGCCATAGCCCTGCTCCAGGGTCAGCAGCGAGACCTCCACATCGACCTACAAACCACAAACCGGGTCACCCACCGGATGTACAGCGATGTGCTCGGGCGTCTGATGGAGCTAGAACAGCTCCTGCCAGAAATCGATAGTGACCTCAAACGCAATCATCACAACATTCATCTGTTGGTCAACCAGCTTGAACAGATTCTCGCTGAAAACCAGGGACTACGCGCTGAAGTTGACCTCCTCACCCAAAAGCAAGCGATCACATCGGAGGCAGTCGAAGGCACGAGCGCCACACTCAAACGCCTAGCACAAAAGCGACTCACCATTTCTCAGCTGATCGGGATTACTGGAGCCTCCCTCGTACTGATCCTGCTTGGAGTGGGGCAGTTCCGACAGGGTGGCCTCGTAAAACAGCTCAACACTATACAAAACGATATTCAAGTTCTCTATGGGAACGACCACATCCTCAGAAACGAACTCCATGGGAGGTGATGCAGCACTCCTCAAAACTCTCCTTGTCCTCTACCCACATACACATCTATGGCATTTGGACTTACCGAAGATATCCGCTCTAGCCTCTCCGCTAAAGACGGGCTGGCCGATGGCACCGTCAACCCAGCCAATCTCGAACAGATAGGCTTTCAACCAGGGATTACCATCCCCGATAACCTCCTAGTCTACAAAAACCAGACAGCTGCCGATGCAGCCATTGACCAAATCACAGAACAAGCCACACTCTATGCCCAAAGCACCCGAGTTGTAGAAGAGTACACCCACCTTGTAGAAGCCGCCGAGAAATACCACAAGGCAACCCGCAAACTGCGAACGAAGGTGGCTGCGCTGGAAATCACGATCGAGCAGGCCTTCAGCGAATGGCAAACCCTCAAGCACGAGGTCAATACCGCCAAACGTCAAAGTGGACTCCTGCACGCTTCTCATGTGGAAGAAGCCAATATCGGCTTCGCCAAGTTCCAACGGGGCCTCACCCTGAAGCTGCGAGGCATGACCGATGAGTCACGCAGCGGCACAGAAGCAGGCTCTGTCAAACGTGGGCACCTGCGGCTGGTGTCCTAACTGTTGTTTCGTCAGCGGGGCCACAGTGCCCCGCAAACCAGGCTCCCTATGGTATTCACCCATCGTTCTATCGCTAAACTCTCCCGCTATCTGCTGCTCTCTCTTCTCAGCAGTAGCCTGGTGCAACTCACCGCGATGTGGAGACCCGTTGTGTGGTGTCTCATTGCTATCGGCTGCGTCGGGCTGCTGATCCTACTCATGCTCAGCGTCCAGTACTACGGTCTGTTTACCAGCAGGGCATGGGCAAAAGACCTTGAGATCCACAGGCTCAACCAGGGCCTGATTCAATTCATGATTGTTCTTCTTTTTGCCATTATCGGTGGGGTGCCAACATGGTACGCATTCTTCAGCTAAACATGCTCGATAACGACGATCGTAGATGGCTGGGCGGGCAGACTGCGCAGCTAATGCTCGCACTCTTCAGGGCAGCGCCGAAACGAGCCCTCATCCTCTACGGTGGAACACTGATAGCACTGCTTCTGTGGCTTGTCCCCATTCGCCACAAGGTACGACCCACCGTCACCCTGTCTCTCACCCTCACCGCCGCTGGCATCCTTGCTGCCACCCAAAGTGAGTTAGAGCGATGGCAAAAACAAATAGAGGCCGCTGAGGCCGATGCCGACTACCAAACAGCACTCCACAGACAAGCCACCGAGGCCGTACTAACCACACAGCAATACGCCAACGTTACCGCTGCCCGGCTTAATGCCTCCCAAGTTCTGCCTGAGTATCTAATAGAACCAGACCTCCAAGACCCAAAGCTGACCCAGGCAGCTGAGTTTGAAGAATTTAAACGGATGATCGGGGCTGCTGACTCAGAAGACTCCTCTGGACAACCAACAGCACTGCTCAAAGGTGACACCAATAGCGATGGCATTATCGATGTCCAGCAGGGCAAGTACCGCTTTTACCCTCGTAAAAATCCTCAAACTGGTCAGAAAGAACGCTGTGTAGACCTGACAGGCCATACCCACTACGCCGGACTGCCCATCGTAGATTTAGCCTCAGAGATGGCACGGGAGTCCCGTGGGTGTCTGGGGGTGGGTCCCACTGGCACCGGTAAAACACAACTGATTAAACAAGCGATCGCAGCTCAGTTTTGTTGCGATCGCACCACCGATTTCACCGTCTTTGCCCACAAGTCAGCCAATACGGCTCGGGGTGAAAAGCTGGATTACTGTGGCTTAGAAAACTCAGAAGACCTCTACTTACTCACCGCCTCGATGAGCGGTGGAGTCCTCGAAGAGGCCGCCTACAGGCTCTACTGTCGGCTCAGGGTACTCCAAGGCATCATGGAGCGGGGCTCGAAAGTACCCAGTGTGGTTGTCATCGACCAAATCAATCAGGGGCTGGTTGCGGCCAACAAAGCTGAGCGGTACGCCCTGCGAGACGACGATGGGGAGATACTTTTCCCATACCTAGAACAAACCTATAAAGATGACCTGGCCACCCTCCTGGTCGATGGCCGTGAAAAATGCGTTAAAGCCTGGGTGTTTGGTCACGCCAACACAAACGAAGCGCTGGGGCTCTCCCATCAAATCAAAGAAAATGTCTTTTACGTGGGCCTTGGCCGTGATGGCATCTATAGCGCTGTCACCAACCCCCTCAAAGATGATCGGTTTATTGCCGTACCCTCTGTCCGTAAGGCACTGGTAGCAAATCTGCAAGCCTACTTCAAAGCCCATGAAGAGTACGGCAACCCGGTGAACGTCGTACTGGCCATCACAAACTGTGGCAGTCAAGGGTGGAGACTGGTGATCCTGCCACAACTCCCTGACCCTGACCCCATAGAACTGGGTGTCACCAACCCTCCCGCCACAACTCCCCAGGCAAAGCCAGCGCGGCCCAAACCACAGCCAGAAATTGAGTCGGTGCGCGACCGGCTCGAAATACAACTTGGCTCTGACCTGGGCCAGCACTACACCGCCGCCCAAAAAACGACCGCAACAGCATTTATCCGCTGGATAAAACAGCGACGCCACGACTTCATCGACGCTCAAGGGCTCCTCGATCCAGAGATGGTTTCCTATGGCTTTGATGGAGTAAACAGCGTTGAAGAGATGGAACTGATCCTGCAACTCATCAGTGAACTTGGCTACGGTTCCTTTGAGGAACATCCCCACACAGGGCTGATAGCCTGGCGACTCAAAGGAGCAACCCCTATCGGTGCCGACCCATGGCTCCTCAGAGCACCTACACCTCTGCCACCGCCTGAAAAGCTACTGGCAGAAGCGGGAACACCAGAATTAGCCCCCTTACCCGATGGCATAACCCCCGAAATCTTCAAAACCATCCTCTTTTATTTGGATCAAAAACAGCCTGGCATCCTGCTTACCCCCAATGGCTTTCTAACAGGTTCCTACAGACTGATAGACAAAGACAGCCCAGAAAAAATCAACACAGCCCAGATGCGAACAGCACTCAAATATCTTGACTCCCTTGGCGTTGTATCCTTTCCCAATCTCGAAGACAAACAGTTTAGATTCCTCGGTTTCCCTGAAAAGCCTCATACAAAAAACATCCCAGAGGATATCTCTTAAGTAGGTAAAAATAACGTCCCCCAGAACCTCATATCCACCTATGAGTTTTCACTATGAGCTATACCCCAAAAGCAATACACACCATGAGATCCGCATGATCCGCAAAACACGTATGAGGCATTCTCATACACGTATGAGACAACTATGAGACAACTATGAGAAGCAGAGAAAACAAATTCAAGTGATGCTAAAGCGTTCGCAGAAATCGACCTAGAACACTTACCATGGGCCTCGCCGTAACCCCAAACTGAATGCCATTAGAGATCACCGAGTACGCTGGGTCTTAGGCCGGCGTTCCGGCCCTAACCAGAGGGTTTGGGGAACTCGGAGAGACCCCAAGCAACATCTTTAAACTCCACACCAACCGCTCAGATCATTCGCAGACCACCCCTTAATCAAAACAGTAATGAAACCACCCGACTTCTTGTTGCCTTATTTAAGCCTCACAGAAAGACCACCTTAAGGATGCCTCATCTCTGCCTTAATGCCGTTCGCAACATTCATGTACCCTACCGAATCTACTGCAATGACTTCCTTTCGACGCAACAACATCCAGGGCATCATTGACCTTGGCAATGCCGACATCAAGTTCCTCTACCGCATCGGTGATGACTCAGACGACTGGCACAGACATAAATTTGAATCGGTTGTCTCCACCAGCCCCCTAGTCAATAACCATCCCGCCCGAGTCCTCCTGGGTGAACAGTCGTATCTGATCGGTGAAGAAGCCACCGCTGTACAGTGCGATCGCACCGGCAACACCGACAGCGGCAAGGTCTTAAATGCGCTGCCATTGACCATCCACGCCCTGATCAAAGCAGCAGGCATGGGGAAACCACTCTCAGCAGACCTGATATTTACCTGCCCTAGCGTAAAAGCCTACGGCGCAGACATCCAGGCAAAGCTTGTGGGTGAGCACAAAGTCACCCTACCTCCCGACAATGCCGCCCTCATCGATGAGCAAAAACAGACCATCCGCATCGACTCAGCCATACCGCAGCTGGAAGGCTATCAAGCCTACAGACTGGTCAAGTCCGAGTGCCCACACGGGGCAGTCATGGTGGATATCGGCAGCCGCACCATCCTGGTCACCGCCGTGGATGCCCAGGGTCGCATCCTTAACCGCTTTGCCAAAGACGATTGTGGCTGTCACCGCATAGCAGAGCGAGTCTACCAGTCAGAGTGTCTCATTGGTCTGAAGGGCATGACTCAACGCCTCCCCAATGCAGACCAGGTGATGGCGTTCCTGCTTGACACCACAACGAACAAATCCCTCCGTCAGCAGCAAGCAACACGCATAGAACCCCACGTCCTGGCCTGTGTGCAAGACGCTCAAACCTTTGTCAGCCAATATGGAGACAAGCCAGTCTATCTGATGGGTGGCGGCTCCATGCTGCCAGGAATGGTAGACGCCTTTAGCAACAGCCAGCAAAAAGCCCAGACCATGCCTGAGGCCACCTGGGCCACCCTAATTGGGCTATCAACCGTTGCTGACAGACTTTTCCCCCAGAACTAAATCATGGGCGATCGCAAACAGATCCGAGTGTATGTCGATGTAGACCAGTGGACTGCGCTCAAACCAGACGACAGCACGCTAGAAACCGACACCGACACCCTCAAACGACTCCTGGCTGAACTAGCGCAGCTGCGGAGTTTAGTTGGCCAGTTAGCCGATCAAGATGTAGTACAACTCAGCACCATGGTGGCAATCCTCTCGGATATTCATGCCAATCCACTGATCGCCCTCGGCATGTGTCTGGAAAGGTACCGACAAACCGAAGTCCAGCCAGTGCTTCAGTCCAGTGGCCACAAATCCCGAGCCGTCATCGCCACCCCTGACAACTTTGTCGATAACTCAGGAGATTTCTAATCAAGCCGCCATGTTCAAACAATATGCAGTGATCGACAATTACGTTTTGCGTCAATTCTGGACCCCTCACAGAAAATCGCTGGGAATTTACCCCTCAAATCAGCGATCTCAGGCGAGGCCTAGTAAGTTCTTGGGCGTCACGAAAGGAGGAGTATCGATGAACTAACAACGTCCAGACACTAAAAAACCTTCTGAACTTGACGGGAACGAAGGCTTTCTAGGTATTTAACTTATCCACTAGACGCGGCGTCTTAACAGCAGGCTGACAACCAAGCTAAGACGGCGACAGGGCTTTCATGCGAAATTTTAGCGAGAATTAGACATTCTTGCAACCCATTGCTCAATCCCTTTCTGTCTGGTGGTTTTGCCCCTTACTAACCACCAAACCAATGGCAGTTGCATCCACTTTGCAGCAGCCCAGATTTGTTCAGGAACTCGACGATCAGTTCCTGGCACTGTGGCCGCATCGTTTTGACTACCTATATTCTCCCCACCCTGACCCTGGCACCAAACCCCAGTGGCAAACAGAGACCCGACATCCGCTCTCAGACAGACTGATCAATCAAGGCACCTATCTCTACGGCGTCAGGTTTGGATCTGTCACCCAGTACGCCATGCTCGATATCGACTCGGGCAGTCCTTATCATCCCCGGCGTGACCCACTGGCTATATCACGGATGTGTGAAACCCTTGAACCACTAGGACTCCTCCAACACCTGATCCTGACCAGTTCAGACAGTGGCGGTCTCCACATCTATTTCCCATTTGAAACACCGCTTACCTCCTGGAAAGTCGGTATTGCGATCGCAACACACCTTGAGAACAAAGGCTTCAAAGTCATGCCTGGCTGGTTAGAGGTCTTCCCCAATGCCAAAGCCTACAATCCAGCCGGAAACAGCCTCTATAACGGCCACAGACTACCGCTACAGCAGGGTAGCTATCTACTCAATAAGGATCTAGAGCCAATAGCAAGCAGTGGGCTTCACTTTCTCCATAATTGGGCGACGGCCACCGCCCACAACGACATCACCAGCGAAACCTTAGAGCGAGTCATTGCACAGGCCCAGCGCAAAATCTATCGGGTCTCCCACAAAGCGGAAAAGTTTCTCAACGATCTCAATGCTGAAATTGCAGTGGGATGGACTGGCCACAGCCAAACCAACCGGCTGCTGGGAAGAATCACCATGCGGGCTTACATTTTCGGCCATATCCTCGGAGCACCAGAGCCCCTGACCGGCGAGGCCCTAGTAGAAAATGTAGTAGAAACCGCTCAGAGCCTACCTGGGTTCACCCTCTGGTGTCGCCACCAAAAGGATCTCAAAACCAAAGTGAAAGAATGGGTAAGGTGCATTGAAGCCAGTCACTATTTTCCTTATGGCTCAGACAAACTCCCTGGGAACGCGGCACCAGCCGGACCATCCTGGAATGAAAAACAACAAACAGAAGTCCAAAAACGAATCACAAAAGCCGTTATCGACCTACAGTCAGCCAACAACTGGCCAGGTGGCATCACAGAACGCTTTGACAGACTGACTACCCAGGGCATCAGTGGCAGCTCCCTCTACAAATACAAACATCTCTGGCACCCACGCTTTACCGAGACAGCTGCTGCTGTCACCCCAATCAATATCCCCCCAGACCCCCCGATTTCTCAAGGGGATGCGTTGGGGAACGAAACCCCAACGCAATCCTTACAAGCTTATTGGGAAACTGATTGTAAGGAGCCTGACGACAATGGTTTCAGCGCAATTCAGACAGATGAAAACAGTAGCCCAGGGTGTAAGACTAAGGTTCCATTAAAGCGGCCACAGCTTCAGCAACTGCGGCTCGAAATAGAACAGGCCATAGCGTCAGCCCAAAAGGCTCAGGCAAAGCGCCAGCGCTCCTATATTGATGACTACCTTGACCAAGCACAACGAGACTACAGAACCCAGCTAGAACAGTGGGCCGCATCCGGCGATCCCATCCTCATGACTGAGGCAAAATCGCGACTAGCGGCCATGGATGAGACCAATGGTTTTTGAGACACCATTCAGCCATAAGACTCCTAGAACGTCTACAGTATTGATGTCACGAATGCATGTAGCTGAACAGGTAGCCCACGGTGGAGACAATATTGGGATTTGAGTAGTAGTGGATACTGTTGGCGAAGTCGAAACACGGTGTCCGTGCCAGAATTGAGCTAATAATTTCCATTACTACTCAAACCCCTTAAGGGTTTCAGCCTATGATACCTTTTCGTCAGGATCCAGGCCGGCCCCCTAGTTGCGCGCGCAGGCAACTAGGCAAAACCATTCTTCAAAGATTTGCCTCAGAAAATTGCCAGAGGGCAAGAGGGAAAAAGGGTAAAGGGTTATGTCCTCGCGCCGCCGCACACCACCCGAAAACCAACGTCGTAGCCGAAGTCGTCGGGCGCGTACCTGAAACGGAACGCCGACCGGCAGACCGCGGGAATGTTGATCCAGGAACCGCCCCGCAGCACGCGTTTTTCTTCAGCATCGTCCTCATGGTCTAGCCAGGCGCTGCCGTCTGCGGGGGCTCTCTCATAGCTCTCATGCCACCAGTCCTGGCACCATTCCCACACGTTGCCGTGCATGTCATAGAGGCCAAAGGCGTTAGCCACTTTAAAGCTACCCACGTCTGTCGTCTCTTCTCGATACTCACCGTGGGGACCATCGCCGTAGGCTCCTGAGTAAGTTTTACCTTCGTGTTCAAAATCAGTGCCCCGGTAGTTGGCCAGATCGGTAGTGATCGAGTCACCAAAGTGAAACGGAGTGGTGGTACCCGCTCGACATGCATATTCCCACTCGGCCTCGCTGGGCAGGCGGTAGGGGCGGCCCGTAGCTTTTTCTAAACGACGGCAAAACTCAACTGCATCCAGCCAAGAAATTTGTTCTACCGGGCGATTATCCCCATCAACCTGGGATGGCTCTGGATTGAGTTCGCGCTCTACCTGCGGCATTGCAGCCACCCCTCGCCACTGAGACTGGGTGATGGGGTGCTTGGCCATGAAGAAGGGCTGAGCAATCGTTACTGGGTGTTGGGAGCCTTCATCCTTGTATCTACCTCGCTCATCCTCTGGAGAGCCCATCAAGAAGCTGCCAGGGGGAATATAGACCATATCTAGCGGTGTGTGCCCCGTCGATAGCTCCAGTTTGTCTTCGGTGAAGAACTGGGCGGTGCGTTCTCGATACTGAATGAGGGGCTCTGGTTTAGCTGTCGAAGATGCTGCCATAGAAACCTAGGAAAAAGGGGTGGGCTGAGCAACCGTTCAGCTAGGCTTACCAGGCTACCCAGCCCTGTTTTCTATTCGGATGCCGTCACCAGCATCACCGGACCAGGTCTGGACTCCTCTTCGCACGCCCGGCAGATTCCCACCTGCCAGTTCTGGCCCAGAAGAGTACTCGCGCCGCCGCACACCACCCGAAAACCAACGTTGTTGTTGATGTTGTCGGGCGCGTTCCTGTTACGGTTCGCCGACCGGCAGTTCGCGGGATTGTTGTTCCAGGAACCGCCCCGCAGTCGGGGTGCCTGCCCCGTCTTCACCGTCTCGCAAAAACGAGATCGGCGAATAGCTGTTTGCGTAGTTGCCAGGTGTCCCCGTGGCTCAGATGAGCCAACCAACTTTGCATAGACCGATCTAACTCCTGAAACCCAATCTTACCGCTACCATAGTCAGCTTGGAGCTGTTTGAGCCTGCGCTTTCCCCGGCGCAAGTTTTCCCGCCGCACTCGAATCCGCACGTCCTTTGGATAGGTTTCTCCCAGGGGTATGACTCGAAACCCCAGGAAATTAGACCCATAGCGCGTTTCAAACAGCTGGCTTTTGACAGGGTGGATTCTCAGGCGTAGCCCTGTCAGGTAGTCTTCTAACGCTAGTCGAGCCTCAACCAAAACACCGTGGTCATCACTGAAGAGGGCAAAGTCATCCACGTAGCGGAGGTACTTTTGAACCTTGAGCTGCTCCTTGACGAAGTGGTCAAAGCCGTTGAGATATACATTGGCAAAAAACTGGCTGGTGAGATTGCCAATAGGCAGCCCCCTCCTGCGCTCCAGCACCGTCAGCAGGCCATCACCGGGGAACAGCTCATGGACAGGGATTTGCTCGTTGCTGTGGTCAATAATGCAGTCAATCAGCCAGAGGGTATCTGGGCATTTGATTTTACGGTGTATCAAACCTTTGAGGATTTCAAGATCAATACTGGGAAAATATTTCTGGATGTCGCACTGGAGCACGTAAGGAGTGGTGCGCATGAAGCCGATGTATCGACGCAAGGCCCGGTGGGTGCCATAGCCAGTGCGGTTAGCGTAGGAGTCGTCAATAAAGGTGCGATCAAAGATGGGTTGGATCACGTTGCAAAGGGCGTGATGCACCACCCGATCGCGGTAAGGAGCCGCCGAAATTAGGCGACACTTCGGGTCGTAGATCTCAAACGTGGTGTAGCCCCGTGGCTTGTAGGTCTTTGCTATAAGCTCTGCCTGTAGGGCCAGCAGCTCGGTTTCAAGGTGATAGTTGAACTGCAAGACACTGGCCTGCATTCGCTTGCCCTTCTGGGCATTACGAGCCGCCAAAAGCAAGTTTTCAAAGTCAATGATCTGGGGCCAGAGGTTACCATGTCGCTTAACCATAGCTAGGCGTTGGCGACAGCCTTTTGGTGCTGCTGCCGCATCCAGCCGCCTAGCTCTTGGCCAATGCCGTCGATCAACTGGCTGACGTACTTGTACCGCTCAGCCGACATCAGCTCAAATTCAAACAGCAGCCGGGTTTGGTGACGCAACAGATCGAGGCGACCATTGAGGGCTTTAAGCCGAGGCAGCTTTTCGCTGCTGTAGCGAGCCAAAATAAGCCCCTCTAGGAGGTCGTAGAGGCCGGTGATGATGCGATCTCCCAGCAAAAACTTATGGTCACGCGGCAGCTTGTTGAGAATGGGCACGTACCACTTCACCAGGTCATAGGTTTTTTGAACAATCGGCAAATCTCGTTTCATAGCCTTGAACCATAAAGAACGTTTGTACCATCAAGCCGCCAAAGGGCAAGAGGGAAAAAGGGTAAAGGGTTATGTCCTCGCGCCGCCGCACACCACCCGAAAACCAACGAAGTCGAAGATGATGTCGTCGGGCGCGCCCCAGTTACGGTCCGCCGACCGGCAGAACGCGGGATCGTCGGACCAGGAACCGCCCCGCAGCACGCGTTTTTCTTCAGCATCGTCCTCATGGTCTAGCCAGGCGCTGCCGTCCGCAGGGGCTCCCTCATAGCTCTCATGCCACCAGTCCTGGCACCACTCCAAAACGTTCCCGTGCATGTCGTACAAGCCAAAGGCATTGGCGGGGAAGCTACCTACATCAGTGGTTTGTTGTCGATACTCCCCTGCAGGGCCAACACCATAGGTGCTAGTGCCTCGATAGTTAGCCAGATTTGAGGCGATCGTCGCCCCAAAGTGGAATGGGGTAGTCGTACCTGCCCGGCAGGCATATTCCCACTCGGCCTCGGTCGGCAGGCGATAGTCTCGCCCCGTGTGCTGACTCAGCCGAGCGCAAAACTCCACAGCATCCAGCCAAGAAACCACCGCCACAGGGCGATTATCCCTTTTGAAGTTGGCAGGATCTTGGTCTAGCTCACGCTCCACTTGTGGCATTGCAGCCACCACCCGCCACTGGGCCTGGGTGATGGGGTACTTACCCATAAAGAACGGCTCTGCAATCGTTACAGGGTGCTGTGGCCCTTCATCGTCTGAACGGTCTTCTTCCCCTTCAGGGGCACCCATAGTGAAGGAGCCTGCCTGGATACAAACCATCGCTAGCTCAACACCACTGCCTAAATTTTCGACATATTGCCAGGCTTGCCGGGTAGAACGGCGAATGGTCAATTCTGTTTCGCCCGTCTGTTTAGTCCATCGCGTTAAAACGTCGCGGGCATTGCTCTTATTGATTTTTTCACCCAGTGCTTCTGATAGCATCTGCCAGAGCTGATACCCCATCGTCCTGATCGTAGCTCCGGAGTAGTTGTTGCGACCGGCGATCTCGTCATAGCTCTGCCCTTCCCAGGTGCCTCGCAAAATAGTCCTTTGCACCGACTTCAATCGTTGAGGAGGGATTTGGCTACCTCGCAAATGATCCAATTCCGTCAGGACTGTCTCAACATCGTCTATAAATCCCACTACAGGAAGACGTGATCCAATCGAGGCTGTTTCAAACTCGACCAGCTCTGGCCGCACTCCCTCACCCAAAGCCTCAATGAACTGCTGCTCGATCGTTACATCACATTCTGGTAGTGCGTCAGGCTGACTTTCAAAAACCAGGGTGGCTTCCCTAAAGGTATAGGTTTGCAGCAGGGGGTAGCGGTCATCAGGGTCGGGGGGAGGCGGTGGCGGCGTGACCTTAGGCGTAGACCCTAACTGCTCAGCAAACTCGGCATACTCGCCCCCCATGCGCTGCAAAGTAGGGATTGCAATCTCAGCAAAGGGCAACACCAGATCTTGCGCCGAGGGATCGCCCTGAAAATCAAACCGCAGCAGGGCCTCAAAGCTTCTGGTATTCAGCCCCAGGCGCTCTGAGATGTACCGCGATACGGCATCCAGCACCGACTCTGTCTTCGTTCTAGAGAGGGCATCGGTCAAAATGGTTCGCACCCCTGGGGCAAAGTCATACTCCAGGGCCGTGCTGTCCCCTTCCGCAGCCTCCAACTCACGGGCCTCCATCAGGCCTCCCATGTAGACCTCCGCCACATGCACCGGCTCTGCCCCCCGCAACAAGGTCTGACGAATTAAATCGACAATTGGCGGGCTCACCGGGGCTGCGGCCATCAGCTCCGCCAGGCGCTGGGCCATCAACGAAGCCGTAGTTCTAAAGCGCTGCACCCGCTCTGCTGCGGAGGGTGTAGCCGGTGCTGGGGGGCTGGCCTCGGCGGTTGTGAAGGCAGCCGGGTCAAACTGTACCCCCAAGGTTTGGCTGTCGCCGGCCCCGGCCACCACCCTGGCCCACTGCTTAAGGGGCTCCACCTCTAGGGTCACGATGGGTACCGTTACTCCCCGCATGGGCTGAGCCTCGGTCAAAGCCAGCAGCTGCTGGAGCAGGGGCACCCGAGGCCGAGAGGTGAGCTTGGCGCTGACGGTACCCGGCTCTAGGGCGCTCAATCGCATTGAGGTGCCCTGGGCCAGCGCACTCTGGGACCAGAGCCGTTCAGGCAAAAGCTGCACTACAGCCGTGGGGGCCTGGTGGCCATTTTTTTCTAACCACCGCACCATCGAGCCGTTATACCAGGCCTCAGAGGTGCAATCGCTCACCAGCAAAATCAATCGTCGTCCAGCGGCATCCCACAGGTGATTGGGCCGGCGAGGATTTTGACGCTGGGGTGGGCGCTGCCAGTGGGGAAAGAGCTGGGGCTTACCCCCGGCATCAGTCTCTAGCCGCCAGGTGGTCACCCGCCGAAAGGCCCCCTGCCGCTCTAGTAGGGTTTGAAACTCACCAATGGTCTCGTGCCACAGGGATAACGAGGCCGTGGCTTCGACCACCAGGGCCACCTCTAACCAGCGCTCTTGCACCGGCTTTAGCAACGGAAACCAGACCTGCTGGTCGGCGATCTGATCGAGGGTGGCGGCTTCGTCAAACTCTAGCTGGCCGGGGGAGGGCACCTGGCGGCGTAGGGGCCGCAGGGCGCGGGCCAGATCTAACCGAATGCGCAGGGCCGGAGCAGCCGGAGCCTTGATGGCAATCCCCGACTTGGACTGGCTACCACCCCTACCCTGGCCCTGACGGGTGGGCAACGATATCTGGGCGCGCCCAGACTCGTCGTCGGTGTCGTCATCAACAAACTCCTCTCGGATGTCGAGTTGGGTCCCCCTGTTGCCCGAGTCGCTTTGCTGTTTGGGGGCTATCCCAGAGAGGTCGCCCATATGCCCAGCTAGCCATAGGGCATCGGCCACATCTTCAGCGCCAAAGTCTACCCCCGCCTCCTTTAGCAGCGTGGCCAGGCCATCGATGTCTTCAACCTTCGGCTTACCGGGCCTCATGCATCCTCGCTACTGGAGAGGTATTTCAGCAAAGACTCGACCAGCTTATCTTTGGTCTTTTTCTCAGGTACTCGCTCGCGGGTGACAAAGTAGATGGCGTTGAGCAGCTGATCGGTGGATAGATCACCGTTCTTGCTGCGAGTACAGAACTGCTCAATCAGTTTAGTGGCCTCGGCTACCTTGACTTTACTGTTCAAATCGTCTTGCAGGTGAGCTTCCACAATGCGCTTGAGGCGATCGGGTTTGGGTTCACCCATATTCAGCCGCAGGCAGCGCCGCAAGAAAGCGGGCGGAAAGTCGCGTTCGCCGTTGCTGGTCATCACTACAAAGGGAAAGGCCCCACAGCGAAAGCGTCCCGTCTCTGTTTCCACCCACTGCTTTTCATCGGCTTCGGTGTAGGCCGTGCGAATGCGAACCGGCTGCTCAGACTGTTTAATCTCTTCCGCCAGCCGCACCACCTCAGGAATTTCAAATTCCCCATCTTCAAACAGGTGGAGCAGATCATTTGGCAGGTCGATATCGCTCTTGTCGATCTCATCAATGAGCAACACTCGTGGGCGCTTGGCATGGTCGGTGGGTAACAGCGCCGTTCCCAGAGGGCCAAGGGTGATGTAGCTGCCAATGTCCTTTTCTTTTTGGAGTTGGGCATCTCGCAGACGGGCGATCGCATCGTAGCCATAGAGGCCATCTTTACGGGTGGTGCGGGTCGTGATCGGCCAGTACAGCACCTCCCCCAGGTTGAGCTCGTAGGCCACGGCGTAGGCTAGAGAAGTTTTGCCCGTGCCTGGTTTACCCGTGATCAGCAGGGGGCGGCGCAGGTACAGGGCCGCATTGACCATATCGATCTCATCGTCGGTGGCCTGAAAGGTTGCTCCCCGCTGCTGTTTTTTTAGGTTAGCGACGGTTTCGTGGGCCGCCAACTCGGTACCAAAGGGTCGCCAGCTGGGCGGGTCGGGTAGTCGTTCTACCACATAGTCTTTATTCGCGTGGGGAGTGTGAGTCCCCTGAAAAATTCGCCAGTCTGGGTTGGTCATAGCTGAGGCATAGCAAGGGACAGTTGAGTGCTGGGGGGAACCAGATTAGGGTCATCCCACAGAAAAGACAGGTGATGACCAATATGGGCGTCTTCGGCCAACGCCAGGGCATCAGAACGGCATTGCTTGATGGCTTCGGGCAACGTAGAGATTCTACAGTTGAGCAACCCGTCTAGATCGGTCGCAGCAGAAACCGTATTGGCAAACTGATCAGATCGCAGCCACAGGGCAGCAGGGGTGCCGGTGGCGATCAGGGTGGCAAACAGCTTTGGATACTGGCTCTCGTCATAGACAGTTGAGAGCTTAAGACCAACGCTGATCGTTGGACTCAGCTTGGCTCTGAGTTCTCGCCCCGGCGTCACTCCATCGCCTGGGACAAAGGCTGTACAGAGATCACTGCGCTTCAGAGACTCAAGCTGTTTCCATTTGTCTTGCCAGGGTTCTCGAAACATCTTGAGCATGTCAGGGTTGAGCCGCTCAGTAATGCGAACCGCACAGCAAAAACGTTCCCCAATGCGGATTTCGTCATCTAGTAGCTCCAGCACCCCACTGCTGGAGCAATTCATCAACGGCCAGCGATCGCAGGACTGGTGGAGCCACGCCAAGGGCAAGATCAGATGCAGCATTAACCGCTGCGGAGATTTATCCAACACCTCAGACAAACAAGCCTGAACCAGATCTGGCAGGGTGTCACGGGTGACCCTTTCATGAAAGGGGGCTAAGCCAGGGGCCTGTATCGGTTCTCCACCCATGCCAGAGCTAATCGTGTACTGGCTGGCGTCTCGCACAAACAGGGCAGAGACAGAACGAGCCGCCGCCGATTCATCTTTGACGTAGATCAGCAGGTGGGAGGGGGCATCGGTGGCCTGGGCATTCTGGTGCTGGTTCAACAGACGCTGAGCCTCATCCAGTAGCTGTTGAACATCCTCAACTCGCGGCTGCACCCAGCTCCGTAGGCTTTCCCTGAGGTCAGCATCAGGGGTTAAGTCGGGCAGACTCAGTAACCCCACAAACTGATCAATGGCCTCAAAGGGGCGATCGCCCCGCTTCACATCCTGAAGACTGGCCAATTTGTCTGCCAGGCTCTCGGGCATCTCCCAGCTTTGAGGACAACAGAGTTGATAGGCAAGCTTGATCGCATCGGTCAGGACCTCTGCAACGTCGCTCAATAGGGCCAACAACCCCAGGCTCTCCAACTCACGGCGCACTGCCAAAAGCCGTCGGCCAGTAACCATAAAGCCGATTTTGGCCTCGGGCTGATCTTTTTCACGGGCTACCACCATGCCCACCACCGCCCCAACAGCCTCATCCCAGACAGGAGTACCGCTAAACCCAGGTAAAATCGCAACCCCCTCGGCCTTGGTGTCTTCCATCTGCACCAGGCCATTGGGCAATTCTTCTAGCAATTGGCCATAGGAACCAAGACCTTTGGCATGCCCCTTGGGAAAACCCAATACCTGGTATGGGCTATGAAGTTGATAGCTGCCTACAACCCGAGTAGGAAATACCCCAGCAGGTAGTGACTCCAAAACCCTCAATCCGGCTATGTCGTCATCAGGCGTGTCTTCGCTTTTGTCGTAGCTGTAGAGCAGCACCTCAGCGGTTAGTTTCTGGCTCAAAGACACATAGGGAAAATTGATTGTTACCGTTCGCCCCAGAGCTGACTCTTCCGCCTTGAGGACCAAAGCATCGCGAATGACATGGGCGCAGGTGAGTAGATAACCGCCCTCCATCCAAAAGCCAGCCCCAACCACCGTATTGCCTTTGTAGATGCGGGCGATCGCAGTCTTGCCTGGTGTATTAGGCTTGACGCTGAAGTCAGCCATACCCGTTACTCAGCCCCTTTGCCGGTCCACTTGAGAGTAACTTCAAAATTTACGCCACCACCTACGGTGGAAATGATAACACCAGACTCTACGCTCAAATCCAGCCCAAATTTGACTTCCACCTCATCGGCGGCTCCCTTCTTCAGACTCGACATCACCGAGGTCGCAATATCAGATGCCTTAGTTAAGGCAGATTTAATGCTCTGCTCGCTCTTGTAGAGGGTTTCATCCAGGATCGAAACTTCTTCTACAGCACTACTATCTAGAGGCCGGGGTACCTCAACCCGGACGGCGGTACCGTCCTCCAAGAGAAACTCAGCCAATACCCTGTCTTCGCTCATGCTGTTCTACCTATCCACATAGTTGCAATATTGCTACTTTTACAAGGCCTCTGGCCGAAATACGTTATTTTCTATCACAGTAGCCTGTAAACCGCATTCTACCGCAGAAAATATGCCCTAATTAGGGCTTGCTGAAAAAGTCTAATCTGCTTTTTCAGCAAGCCCTAACTACATCGATTGCTAGTAATGTTCTGAAGTTCTTGATTTTCAGAAAGGACATAGTTGCGTCGCTTAGCAACGGTTCTAGATTCTACCGCTCCATATCCACCCCCACATGCCGTTGTTGTTGACGTGAATGCATTCTCTGTTGCATGACTGCATTCACCTGCTGCTTCACATAATCCACAGCAGCAGTCCGACCCTCTTGCTGTCGTAGCTGTCGGGCCAATGGACCTTGAAACAAAATACGCGCAGCCTGCCGCAGCTGCGCCTGGGTGGGCTGACCTTGAGAACCGCATTGCTCCTGGAGATACTGATGGGCAATCATCTGGTCCTGAAGATGCGGCTGTTCTAAGGGTTGTTGCGCGGTATAGTGGTCATACCATTGTCGGTCTTGCTGGGTTAGAAGCCACTGCTGGCGTCGTTGCCGAAGGGCAGCTGCAAACTGTCGAGTAAGCTCTGGAAGTGTTGAGCCTGACGACTGTCGAGGTGTTGAATTAGCGTGATAACCTGCGTCAAGGCTTGCTGTGAGGCGGTCTGTGCTTCGAGTAAGGCGGCTAGCCGGGTCTTTAAGTCCGCTATCTCGGCGTATAGCGGCTGTAAGCTGGCGAGCAAGGCGCTCTCCAATGCGCCTTCCGTCATCTCGACGGTCAGGGGTTGAAGCTGGGGTTTGCGGGGTCTGGCCATGGGGGGTTACCTGGTAGAGGGACAAATAATCGCTGACGTTTTGGTTCGCTCGACTGCGTTGGGCAGCGCGGAGTAGATCGTCTTTGTTGGGGGTGTAAATGGTCAGGTGGCGTTTGGCTCGGGAAACGCCAACGTAAAAGGCTTCCTGGGTGAGGGTGCTGTCGGCAGCCACCAGGACGCGCTCAGCGGTTTTGCCCTGGCTACTGTAGGTGGTGCTCACCAAGCCATAGTCAATATAGTGATGGCCTCTGAGATTGAGGCTGCGGGTAGTACCATCGTCGGTGAGAATCTGGGCCTGCCCCTGGGCATTGAGGGCGGTGATGGTGAACTGCTGTCCGTTGCGGATACCCAGATCGCGGTCATTGCGCGTCCATCGCAGTTGATCGCCGACGGCAATGGGGAGCTGCTGAATGCGGTAGCTGGTTTTCTTGGCACAGTGGGCAGGGTTGAAGGTGAGGGTTTGGCCATTGGTCGCTTGGAGAATCAGGTGATTATGGGTGGGGTCAATGGCGGTGACGGTATAGCGCTGGTGACGCTCCAGACCATGGCGCGGGTAGTTTCTCACGGGGACGAGCACATCGCCGATGGCATAGTGGCTGACGTAGCGGGCCTGGGCCTGGGTCAGGTCTTTGGGACGTAGGGATTGCAAGGTAACGCGATCGCACTCTAATCGCCCTTCTTGTTGCAGGGCATGACGGAGTTTTTGGGTGATGGCCAGGCGGCCGTCATTGGTGCCGCTGAGGATGAGTGTTTTTTGGCGTTGGGCAGGGGTGAGGCTGAGGTAGTCCTGGGCCAAGGCGCTAACGAGACCATCCAGAGACACGGTTTGGATCAATCCGGCTTCGTCTAACTGCTGAATACCGTTCACCATATCGCCCTGGGCAATATGGTGAACGGCGGTCTTGAGGGCCTCGGTTTGTTGGCGGCGGGACTGGTTGAGGATGGCGGTTTGGATGCCTGCTTCTTGGAGGGATTTGAAAGGGTTTCCCGCTTCAACGGCAGACAGTTGGCGGGTGTCTCCCACCAGAACAACGCGGGCCTGGTGGGTCTCCGCTTTTTGCAGCAGGGCATGGGCATCTTTAGCGCTCAGCAGTCCGGCTTCGTCCACGATCCAGATGGGGGATTTTCTAGATGAACGGTTGAGTTTAGAGGGATCTGGATCTGGGGTATGGAGCAGGTGGGCGACGGTATCAGTGGGGATGCCAGTGTCCTGGTGGAGACCATTGGCGGCCTGGGCGCTGGGAGCATAGCCGGTAACGTCATGCCCCTGGTCCTGGGCGATGCGGGCGTAGATATGGAGGCTATGGGTTTTACCAGAACCAGCGACGCCTTGCCAGGCGATGACAGAATCCCGCGTAGTCGCCGACAACAAAATAGCCTCACACTGACCAGAGGTAAGACTCAAGGCATCACTCAGTTGCTGATTAACCTCGTCCGATGTAGCAATCGGGTTCACCTGCCCCTGGCCGCCCACCATCATCTGAATCGTTTCTCGTTCTCGGTCCAGGGCGGTATAGGTAGTGAGCCGTTGGTCATCAATAACAACGCGGTTGGGATGGTGCTGCAAGGCCTGGTGGAGATCGGCAAAACATTGCTGACCGAGGCCATGTTCCAGGGCAAATCGTTCGGCTTTGGCCTGCTTAAAAACGCTCTCCCGTTCGGCAGCATGATCCAAACCCAGGGTGGCAGCAGCATGGGCAGCCGTTTGACTGGTTTGGCTCAGGTCAATATCCTGGGTGGGTACCTCCGGCAGGGTCAACCCTTGGGCCTGGATCGTCTCGGCCCAACCGGTGAGTAACACGGAACGGGGCACGGTGGTTTTACGACGGCGGGTGTCGAGAGTAGCCTGTTTTTGTTGACTGCGGTGGAGGGGAGCACCACCGGTTTCGATTAGCTTCTGTTCCCACTTTTCCAGGTACGTTTCGATCTGCTGGGTACGGGTGGAAAAGGTACTGAGTAGCTTGGAACCGTAGCCGGTTAATTCAAACTGACCGGTGGCCGTCGGGGTGATGTCATAGCCATACTGACGCAGCTGAAAGGCCAGCTCATTTTGGTAAATTTCCCCCAGCAGTTTTTGGTAGCCCACAATCACTTCATTACTCAGGCTGCGCCACTGGCCAGTGTCCAACTGGGTGGCATTGATCAGCACACAATGACTGTGGAGTTGGGGGTCCTGTTCGCGACTGGTTTCATGGCGAAAAATGGCAGCAACCACATTGCCCGTGGTCACCCGTTCCCGTTCTGCTTGGGGCCGACGCATCCGGGTTTGGGCATAGCGAGTTTCGAGAATCGATAGGGCCATTCTGACCGCCTGATCATGGGCCGTGAGCACACGGGTATCGCCTTGAATCAGTGCAGCAATGGAGACACTTTTGGGTGCAGAAAAGGTACAGTCAGTGGCCGCCCGGTGATGGTCTGGATCGATCTTGCGGGCATGAAGGGATTCTCCATTCGGACCTTTGCCATGGAGCAATTGTTGGAAGGTGGATTGGTTAAAGTCATCGGTTAACCCGAGGACCGTTGCCCCATTGCCATACCAGGTGGCACTGGGGTTAGGGGTGCCGGTATCGGCATCATCCTTATCTAAATTTCGGGTGTAATAGTCGTCAGCTTCGTAGTAATTTTCGGCCTGGGCCGCTGACACATTAGCGATGGACAGCATGGCGCGGTAGATGGAAAAACGACAACAATAGGATTTGGAAGGATTTTCAGGTTTTGAATCGTTAAAGCGCTTAACCGGTCAGGGTTTGATGGGATTTTCTACGTTCGGGCCTGCCCAGCCTGGGCGTAATGTCTGAACCGCGTAGCTCCGTCCATCGTTAATTCGGCGTGAATCCTACACTGCCCTGGACGGGGCGCAGCTCCCATGGCTTCCTACTAATTCCATAGAAACCATCAGGAGATTTCAACAGAGTTGCTACATTCGTTTACACGACAATAGATTTAGACGAGAAACGTTACACCCGTCGTAAATCCTGGCGTGAATAGATACTAACTACGAACATTCTCAAAACAGGTCTTATATCGCATCAATAAACGGCTAACCAAGGATTCTGATAGTTAATCCATGGTTTATCAGTGAAGCCATCAACCAGAATCTCTACAGAGAGTTTTCAATGGTGCTGTCTCGAAAACAATTTAGGAAACACGAACGGTAATTATCAGGAAATAGCATCGTTAATCGTCGAGTGAATGATTTGGAAACACTCTAGAAACAACGATGTGAACACAACAAGCTGGCAGGTTCTAGAGAACAAATATCGTGGCAACTAAAGTTAATTCAATAATTAAGGGATTCCGTACTTTTACGGAGCAATCCGAGAATGCCGATCACCCTAGAAAAAGCTCTGGTTATCTCCCGCCATGTCCGATACTGTTTACTCTGCTGACACCATTGCGGATTGCCAACAGGAACTCGCGGCCCTTGCCAAAGAACCCCGCACCCACTTCAACAAGCGTGAAGCGGTGGCGGTGCTCTTTGATGACATTGAAGCCGCCCTGGCAAACCACACCTACAGTGAAGTGGCAAAACGGTTAGGAAAATCGGGTATTGATATCTCAGCAGGGAGTTTGAAGCAATACATGCTCAAGCTCAAGCGAGAACGCCAGGGGTCTACCAAAAAAACGTCAGGGTCATCTAAACGAAACCGTAGAAATAGCCAACCAAAACCTACGGTGGAAAAATCCTTTAGCAATACACCACCGTCTCAGACGGTAACTAGAAAACGGGTATTGCCAGAACCATTTGATGAGGTGAAAACCGCATACTAGGGGGATAACGATGACTATCACCACAGGTAAACTTACAAAATCATCAACGAATACATCTGCCGATAACGCCAACGGAAATAGTGAGGGTAACGATGGCGTTAATTCAACTGTGAACGCTGAAGTGAATCCCAGCGTGAATCGTCGGGTTAATCATCGGATTCATTTTGCCGATGGCAATAAGGGGGGCGTAGGTAAAAGTGTTCTCTGCCGTACTCTCTATCAGTGGTTCCTGGATCAGCAACAGCCGGTAATCGGGGTGGAAGCCGATGTGAATAGCCCAGACTTTAAGGGCATTTACGCCGATGTCATGGTGGCCCAGTTCTCTGAGGATGAAACTCTGGGGGCCAGGGCCAATGCCATTGTGAACGCCGTCGTTGATGCCCAGAAGTCAGCCGTCGTAAATCTACCAGCCACGGTCTATGAAGCCTTTCGGCTATGGCTGCGGGATTATGACATTCTCACCCTGGCCACCGACAACCACATCGAGCTGGTGAAATGGTTTGTGGTCACTGGCGAGTTTGACAGCCTCAAGAGTTTAGAGATTTCCCTATCCTCCTTTGACCGGCGC
Organism: Leptothoe sp. PORK10 BA2; assembly: GCF_034932105.1. Taxonomy (NCBI): domain Bacteria; kingdom Bacillati; phylum Cyanobacteriota; class Cyanophyceae; order Nodosilineales; family Cymatolegaceae; genus Leptothoe; species Leptothoe sp. PORK10 BA2. Next base: position 48,777 of record NZ_JAYGIG010000020.1, read on the forward strand.
ATTCCCCATGTGGTGGTGAAAAACCTCAAGTATGGCGATTGGACCTTTTTTGAGGAGTCCGATGACCTCCAGGCATTGATTCGTGAAACCCAAACGCCTGTGATCGAGCTGCCTAAGTTACCGGTGCGGGTGGCCAGTACGGTCCTGCAGCAGCGGCTCACCTATGCCGACAGTCTGCGTCATCGGGGCAAGGGCTTTGGCGTAGTGGAGCAGGCCGCCGTTAAAAGCTATCTGCGCTCCGCCTATGCCGCCTTTGAGTCCACCGGATATTTGCCTAGCCTGTAGGGAGCCATGACACCATGAATACCATTACCGACGAGCAGCGACGCTTAGCCGGGGCCATGGGTGTGGACCCCGATGATCCGTTGATTACTGTACTCAAGCCCGTGGCCGACCTGGCCGAGGAGATGAAGGCATGGAAAGACATAGACATCGAACTGCTGAAGTTTCTACGGTCCACCAGTCAGGGGGTGGAGCAGACGGCGGCCAATTACGCCAAGCTCGCCAACTACTACAGGACATTGGTCGAGCTATCCAAGGAATCTTCGACGCAAATGCAAGCGGAGACCAGGAAATTAGTCATGCTGATGCAGGACTCGATCAGACAAATGCAGTCCGACTTACCCAGCAAACAAGAGCTGAAATCCGACCTCAGCCATCTCAAGACCGAAATTCAACAGACCAAGGCCTTGAGTGCTGATCGCCCCTTAGTGCAATGGGTGACGCTGGTGATAGCACTTCTCTACAGTAGCGGAATGGCCTGCTTAGGCTGGTCTCTAGGACGGTTAAATGGCTTGGAAAAAGGAAAATTGCAAAATATAAGTCTCTTCGGAGGCCAGAGCAATATGATCTACTGGTCCCATCTGCGACAACAGAATAAAGATGAGATTAGGAGTTGCCGAGAGAAAGAACAGGAAACCTGTGTGATTAAATTGCCATAGAGGATAGCTTCGTCTTGGTTCAGAAACTCATGCTATAACTACCGCGCCCTCAGGCGCAGCAGTCCTAATGAAACCTACTCTGCGCATTGTGGATAGTGGGATGCATTGGGGTGAGGTGGGTGCGATCGCAAAGTCTAGAAGGGCTTAAATCGCTGCGCGCGGTGCAACTAATCAAATTGAAGCGTAACGGTGCCCATCACCCGCTGCAAAAACCTTTCAGACTCAACTAGCAACCTCTCAACGGTCGGGTGCATGGGCGTTGTTCTGCGATTACAGCAGTAATTTGATGGATTGCGTCAGTGTACGCAGTTCCGCTGGAACATATTCTGGCAGATCATATGTTTTAAAGTCATCATCCTCCAGCCGATCGGCCCAGTAGGTGTAGAAGTCTTGATGGGCAAGGGTTGCTAACACTGTGGTGTCAAACCAGATTTGGTACATCTCGCGTAAGTAATCAATTGCTTGTTTCCCGTCACAATCGCGATATTGCCGATCGGCCCCAGCCTCAACCAGCAACCGCAAGGATGCCGCCGCATCAGCATCAAAGTAAATTCCTTTTGCCGTCGCGATCAGGGGCGTTTCGGCCAAATGATTCGGACAATTGATATCCGCACCCCGTTGTAGCAATGCGGCAACTAATCGGGGTGAACTGCCATCACTACTCGCACAACCATAGGATTGCGATGCGGCAGTATGGGGTGCTACGAGCGTAGCTGCAACGAAGTGCCATAAGGGTAAAGGCGAAGCCTGAAACAACGTAAACTCGTTAAGCGCACAGGAAAATTCTGAATTCTTTTCAGAAAAGTAGTTCAAAAGAACTAACCTGAAGCCCTTATGTAGTAGTGCTTTTGAGCTTATGGCACTTTATAGCAGCTATGCTTGCACTACCCCGACGACGGCGACTGTTTTCAGCCGTCAGTGTAGTGATTCAGGATGGTGGAGCCCCCTGGACAAGTACCTTGGACAATTTTGGCGGTGTGGCGCTTTTGAATCAATCCCCGTTTCTCAACCTGTTTGAGAATCTGAGCACCCGCGCCATTGCCCCTAGCCCCCTGTTTGGCATTCCCCTCACCTTGACAGTGCCTGCAGATGCCGGTCAATCAGCCGATTTGGCACAATTAGCCCGCAGCCTGGCCAGCGAAACCCAACCCCGTCAGGGACCAAGGTTCCCCACCCAGGCCCGGTTCGAAACCATTCTGGCCCTGGGCACGGCCTCCGCGTCCGAGACTCCACTCGACTGGAAAGCGGTCCTCACCGGTGCCCGCTGGACCTGGGAAAGCCGCTGCTCTCGCCCCGAGCTGGGCAACCCCGGCAACCCCGCCGGACCAGATGTCCACGCCACCGGCATTCGCTGCGATGGGCGACTGGCCTACGACCTAGCCAGCCATGCTCTGAAGCGAGCCCAGGCGATTGTTCCCACCGCCGAAAATTCCCTCGGTTGGATAGTAACTGCTGGGGGCAGAAACTGGAACGAACCCCCAGCTGACACAGCAGGTACCGTCGCCGCCGCCATGCTGGAAACCATTGCCCCCGCTACCGATACCCCCGAACTGAGTTTTGTCCGGACTCCTGATGCAATGGACAGTTTAGATACTGCCCTTACGGATGTATATACAGCACTGGGACTGAACCCTAACAATGTCCCTGTCGCCATCGACGTAGACAACGAAGAAGCGATTCGTTTTCGAGTGCAGCAGGAAATCGTTAACTCTAAATTTGGCAAGCGAGATGCCCTATGGACCCTGCGGCGAGCCCTGGGCCAGGCGCGGGAGCTGATTTACATCGAAAGCCCCATGTTTGCCGTCACAGCCAGATCTCCTGCGAGTGCCGACTTTAATTTGGTAGAGGTCATCCGTCAGCAACTGGCTGAGAACCCCCGCCTCAAGGTTATTCTCTGCCTGCCTCGCATGCCCGACTTTGACCTAGCCAGAGCAAATTGGGTCCGAGCCGCTCTAAACTACCGCCAGGAGGCCATCGCCACCCTCACTACTGAATACCGCCAGCGGGTCGCGGCCTTTCACCCCATTGGCTTCCCCGGACGATCCGCCGTCATTCGCTCAACCACCGTGGTTGTGGATGATGTCTGGTGCTTGGTGGGTACCAGCCACTTCCGGCGGCGGGGCATGACCTTCGACGGAGGGGTGGATGTGGTCAGCCTGGATCGATCGATTCATGAGGGCTACTCCGAAAGAATTGCCCAATTTCGACGAGAACTGATGGCTACTAAGTTGGGGATAGACATGGCCACTGCCCCTGAAAACGCCTCAGCGCTGTGGATACGCCTACATCAGTTAGAATCTGCCTTTGACGCGATTGCCGATCTGCTTCGGCAGGGAGGCCTGGGGCGCTGTACTCCAATCTGGGCAGGCCCTAACGATGAGTGGGGAATTCCGGCAGAGACTGACTCTGCCGACCCGGATGGGGTGAATCTCAGCCTCATAACCCTAGCCGGACTGTTGGGGGAGGAAACATTTTCTGCGTTGCTGGATTGAGGTAGGGGCAACTTCCATCATCGAAGCGGGAGAAAAAGACTAGTCTCTCCTAATCTAATGGATGATTAGCTTTGTTGTGAAATAGTGCTCAGTCAGCTTTTTCAAAGGCTGCCTCCCTCCTCCCTCTGCTAAGCCGCCATCAGACAAAAGGGCTCTGTTGCAAGAACTTGATGAAGATAGAATAACTCCCTAATTGTGCTCCTGATTAAGCCACTACTCCGAAGATTTCGTTGAAAAAGGAGATGTCATGGGACAGATCTCTTTCATCAACGAAATCTTCGGAGTAGCCGTATAATCAGCGGGGTGTCGATAGGGAGATTCTCTCCTCGTTAACTTTTTGCAACAGAACCCTTGATAGTCCATGGCACCTACCTTCCCTGATCCGTGCTCACCCATACTTCCTGCGTCTCGTAAAAACTGCCACGCTGCTCTAGCAAAAAACCGCCGAGCAGCGCCGCAATCCATACCTCGATCAGCGGCATTTTCATCTGCCGCTGCACATCTACTAGTCGCTGCGGGGCTGCCGTCTGCTGAGCCGCTAAAGACTTCACCCAGTCCGATACATTTTCAGCATGAGAAACGGCTAAAGCCTGACTTTTTAGAGCCGCATCATCTAGCGCATTAATCATATCCAACACAGACTGCTGCTCTACCATGCCTGCAACAGAATCCTCATCGGCTTTCTCTTCGTTCAGATGCCCACTGCTCGTCCGATAAGAACGGTTGACCAAATCTGAAAAGTCTAGCTCCTGCGTCTGCCGAGTTAAGCCTTGCAGCCAGTCGCCATCCATCACCGGCCCATCGGCATTGTACGCATCCTGCCAATCGTCCCAGAGCACTTCAGCTTTGGCCTTGCAGAGTCCTGATAACTGCAAGAGTATATCGCCCGCTATTCGAAGGTGATCGTGCAGCGCTAATCCGGTCAACTCCCCTTCAAACTGAGCCCAAAGACTTAGCACATCTGCCTGCTCTGGCACCTCAGCTGCTGTTTCCAGGGCAACTTCTAAATTCAGCTCTAACTGACGCACACTAACCATGAGCTACCTCCTCCGAGTGATCGGCATGGTTTTCTGGCGGTGGGACTAGGCGGTCGTGCCAGGGACATCCTTTGATGGGGCACTCCATCGGCTCTAGCCTGATCTCATCGGCGAAGAAGGTAATGCCAAACCTTGCGTTCAGATAGCCCATGACATCCTTTTGAACGTATTGCTCTAGCTGCCGCTTCCGATAGCCCGCGCAGTGAATCGGCGCCACTTCTAGCACTTTGGCACCATTTTCAAATACAGAGACTGCGATCGCATGAATCGGCGCATCCTTCCGCTTCTCACGCCAGATATACAGATTGGCGTAAGGCAATGACTCTCCGGCCACCGGCAGCGTCACCGTTTCCACCGCCCCCTGTGCTGACACCGCGCCATCAACCTGCTGCTGATACTTCAACCGCCGCTGTTCATTTAGCACCTGGCGATGGCGATAGTGAGATCGTCTGCGCGGACAGCGCTTTTCACTCCAGCAACCGTCCCCCTGCTTTCCATGCAGCTGCTGTGCCTGAGCCGCACTCATCTGGGCGCATTCTATACACTTTTTGTTCACTCGACGAGGCATGTCTACAAAAAAAGAATAAGAGCTTAGAGACAGTATCGGTCGCATTGTCACTACCCGTACCCCTCCATGCAAGTTGAGTTAGTTGCATGGTCGCCTAAGCATTAACCGATTCCAATGACATCCTTAGCAGCCTCAAAAAATGACTAAGGTGCTGTCTTGCCCTCTGTCGGTATTGAAATCTGACAAGCCTTTCAGCATCCGAGAAGCTTTTCTCTACCGTGGCAATACATCATCTAATCGTAGCTGTAAATCAGGGACTAGATATGATTCGATTAATTCCCCTAATCGATATTTCTTTTGGTAATACTCGTCACCGTCTAAACAACACACGGTTAGTGTCGGTTGCTTAGGCTTACCAATAAACGCAATTCCTCCCAAGCCTCGAAAATCAGCGATCCAATATTCAGGAATGCCTAAAAGCGCATATTCTTCTACCTTCCGGGCGTAATCCGTTTCCCAATTCGTACTGACGACTTCCACGACAAGCTTGACGGAACGTCCCAATGTAATCACAGGCTCTCGCTCCCATAGGGGCTCATCCACTAGAACCGTTTCATCTAAAACCACCACATCAGGACGACGGGCCGTTACAGCATCACTGGCCGGACGAATAAGGCAGGTGCGCGGAATGACCCAGGGGAGCTGTGCCTGGGCAATGGCCATACCAATTTTGACGGCTAACTTACCACCGACGGCTTCGTGGGGACCTGTCGGTTCCATATCAATTAGCTCTCCATCAGCCAGTTCATATCGAGCATCATTGCCATATTGGGCAACAAATTCTTCGAAGGTCAGATATTGAGAAAGAGTGTAAGTCATAGCACTGGTGTTAACGCTGTAGACACCTATCGGCCCAATATAAACTATGCACAGCTTAGCAGACCCAATAGGAAAGGCTATTGCATCCGTTACAAGCTGTTGAAATCCTTGGTCAGACGGTGTCTACAAGGTCAAATCGGCTGTGTTGCAAAAAAGCGGCACCTTTTGCGATTTCAGGATAGTCTGAGGTGTCATCGATCGCAGCTGCCAATAATTCATGCCTCCCTCAGCCCCGTTTAAGTGGCGTCATTTCCAATCAGACTTAATCTTGCTGACTGTGAGGTGGTATCTGCGCTATAGCCTAAGCTACCGGGATTGGGAAGAAATGATGCTGGAGCGCGGCGTCAAAGTAGACCACAGCCCTGTCGCCAAGAGCCGCCTACCTACCGGCCTTCCAGCGGCTCCCCGTTTCAACGCCCCGGACGAACAGACTACTGCTTTAGCCTTGGTGGCTTCCGGGTTTTGCAGTTTTGGCCCATGGGTTTAGGCACTCCAATTCTCAAACGCTAGATTACAGATATTGCTGGGCTAGCCTCATCACCGCAGCCCGCACAGTTTGATAGCTAGGACCATTAATGCCACTCCAGAATTGGCGATCGTCGGCTGAGGCGGCATAACCGTGTAGCATGATGTTCCGAAGTCCAATTAGCAGCTTGCAAGCTATGGCAACATCTCCAGTGAACCAGTCAGGGGCCAAACCCGGTTCGCTAGGAGTTCCTATGATATTCCTCGCCCCCTCGGCGATAACCGACACATAGTAAATCATCTGCGAGCGCAGTTCATCCGGTAGCCGGTGCTCAGGGTTGACCCGCATCGTTTCCAGGTCAGCTGCGGTAACCTTTGCCATCACAGCTTCTAGCCTGCTGATATTGGCTACCATCGCCTCTAGATGAGCTTCTGCTTTCTTGATACTCATAGCGGTACCATCTCAGAACGAATCTGAGGGCCTAGAAAGCGATTCCGCAGTATCGAGGGTGTAACAACATCTACAGGCCGCCCCAAGTGAGCTTCTAAGGCACACTGCAAGTTCACTGGGTATACATCTAACTCTTTGCTGTAGTCAGGCTCGCACAGAAAATCTACATCACTGTCAGCAGTCGCCTCACCTCTGGCAACTGAACCGAAGACATAAACATTTGAGCTGTGAAACTTGGCAAAAATAGCCAACAATTGCTCTCTATCTTGCTGAAGCTGGCTTAGAGTAATACTTTCCATCACTCTCAATTCTAGGTTGCATCTCTATTTTAGGCGTGGTGCAAAACGAGGTGACACTTTTTTGCCAATTTCAGTCATGCGTCCCTCCCCACTTGATTGCCTGAGGGGGAGCACGTCAACCGTTAGCCAGAGAAAAAATATCCTAGAAGGTATCGTTTCTATCCGGTCATAGCGATGACACCCGACAGCCGTCAGCAACTCGATTCCCATGTGCGCGCCATCGCGCAGATTCTCCATGAGGACGCTCAAGCCCAGGGGTTGCCGATGAATAGCCTGGCAGACATTGAGCAAACCGTTCGTGCTCAGCTTCAAGCCCATGTCTCCCCGGGGTTAGGAAATTTTTTATCCAA
>NZ_JAYGIG010000021.1:0-32973 GCF_034932105.1 Leptothoe sp. PORK10 BA2
GCTGATGCCGATATTTTCCATAGAGATGCACCCGACCCACACGCTAGGTTTCAACTATTTCTTAAAACCCATTTACTGGGCACGCGCGTCTGTATCAAATATTACATTTTGAATTTATAATTGCTGGCTATGCCGCCACAAATCCAGAGCTGCAGTCAGACTCATCCCCAGGACATAGGCTGTCGGGTCAGCCAATAGATAGATCAACAGCCCATGCCCCCACAGATACACCAGCAAAAAACTACTCCACAGGGTATTCCGAGAGGTGCCTAACACATCCATGGTGGTCACCGTATGGTGGACCCGGTGGGCAAACCATCCCCAGGGACTATGGAGCAAGCGGTGGTTCCAATAGTACAAATAATCCACCCCCACAAAGCTGAGGACAAAGGCAATCACCGGGGGCAACACCAGACTATGGTGCCAGCCGGAAAATAGTTGCTGGTACAACCCTTGTAGGAGGGTGAGCTGCCATAGGGGAATTAGCAGGCCCTGCACCCATAGACCCGCTGTATCTATAATCCAGTCAGCCATGGATTTTTGCTTGAGTTCTGACCAGCTATGGTAAGCGGTGAGACTGACTAGCAGAACAAACGTACCAAATATGATCATGGTGGCCTACACCCAAAAGGTGACTTCGGTGGACTTATCGGGCAACGTGCGGGGATCTTTGCCGGCGGCAATGGCCTCGCGGATGGATTCGACATAGACGTGGATGGTGTCCGCTGGAGTGTGGTGGAAGTGGGTGCCGTATTTTGCGATCGCATCCCCCTGCACCCCCAACACCTCCATATCCTGATCAATAATCCGCTGGGCCATCCACCGCACCAACGGTTTTGCCAACTGGTTCCAGATGCCATAGTTAAAGGTCACATCCGTATACACCAGAGTAGAATTCTCCCGTTCTGGAATTGACTGGCTGGTAATAAAACAGCGACGATGGGGACCGATGGTGTACTCCACGCTGGTGACATTAGGCATATGGAAGGCATCCCGATGATAGATTTCATGGCCCTGGGGATTCAGAAACCAGCGAGACCAGCCCAGGTTGTTGGTCTCCTGGCCATAGGTAGCCGTCACCTTTCCCTGGCAGCGTTCCACGGTCATCGTCAGCTGTTGTTGTCGCGCCGTGCGAAAGATGCCGGGATGTACTGACACCGTATGGGGAATGTCGATAAAGTTCTCCGCACAGTTGGTAACGCCATTAGCAAAGCGATTGATCACCCGCACCGTTGCCCAACCCGGTTCACCGTAATGGGGCATAGCAAAGGGCTGAGTTTCTAAGGCTCCCCGCAGACGCACATAGACATAGCCATCCTGTTCGCAGGTGTCGTAGACCTTGGCACAGCGATTGGGACTGGGCGTAAACGTTTCCCCCTCTGCGGGGATATGGACCACATGACCAGTTTGGTCATACCGCCAACCATGGTAAGGGCACGTTAGCTGTCCTTGATCCACCTTGCCTCCTGATAGACGGGTGTGGCGATGCAGGCAGCGATCCCTGAATGCGACAGGTTGCCCATGCGCACCGCGAAAAATCACCAGCCATTCATCCAGAACAGTGCGTTGCAAAACCGTCTTTGGCTTTAGCTGTTCACTCAGGGCAACAACGTACCAAAAGTCTTCAAACCCAATAGGTATGGTAATAGAAGGTGCCATAGAATGGGGGACAGTAAGATTTCATGAAGAGAAAAAGGAGAGGGATTAGATCGGGGTTTCGCCTTGTGCCTGCCTGCCAACATCAGTCGCCATCAGCCAGAATTGCGGATAATATTTGGCGGATTACATTTTGATCTCATAGGGGCAAATCTCCAGATCGTGGGTGAGATCAATCTGGCAGGCCAGACGCGCATTGAGACAATCGGGGGCTAATATGTCCAACAGCTCTCGTTCTTCAGTATTGGGAGGCGCAATGTCTCCGGTGATAGTCACCAGGCAAGTGCCACAAATACCTGTGCGACAACCAAAGAGAATGGGGGAGTTTTGGACAGTCAGCTCATTGGCTAGGGGGGTGTGGAGATCCAGGGTTAAGGGATCGTATGCGCTGTTAGGGAAAGAGATCTGACAAGACATGGCCCTCATCCCCCGGCCCCTTCTCCCTGGGGAGAAGGGGGGTTTAGGTTACAACTTTTTGCGGCCGATAGCATAGGCTGGGGCATCAAAGTTTCCGTTGTTACAGGCTCTCTTTCAAGGGTGAGGGATTTAGGGTGTAGAGGTTCTCGCGGCTTCTCGCAGAGTGGGTTCGACCACCTTGAAGCCACCAGCCCATTCACATACTTCACGTAGTGAGAAATCGGTGCATCCACCGGCAGCAAACGCTCCGTACTAAAGCGAATATTGTCATAGATCTTTCCATCCTCCCCCCGCAGAGCGTAGTAACTCAGCCGCGTTAGCCACAGCAGCAGGTGGGTGATCACCCACCCCAAGATTCCCGGTCGTTTCCTCGTTACATAAATCGGCTGAATAAATGTCTCACCAGACTCCGTCGGTCGATAGGCATAGACCATGTGCAATTGAGGCATCCACCGCACCTCTTGCATCATGGTCAGGAGCCCCAAACAACCATGGGCATAGCGCATGGAGTAGGCATAGCGGGGGCCTAAAATCGCCCGACCTAAACGCTCCCGCCAGTTGGTACTGAGAAACTCACCGCTGAGGGTAAAGTCAATCTGCTCCCCTGCCTGATGCAGCGACAGCTCCAAATTCACCGGCAGGTGATGCACCGTCTGGAGATGCTGCACATCAATGCCGTTGATCATACAAATATGATGGTGGCACTGGCGGGTGAGGGGGCGATCGGCCACCACCGCCAGCTCTTGTCCTTTAAGTTCGTCAAACTCAGCCACCGCTGTCGGTGCCACGGTGTCGGGATAGATCCAAATAAAGCCGTACTTTTCTTCCGTGGCATAGGACTGCACCTTGGCCCCAGGGGGAATCTGGTCCTGACAGGGAATATTTTGGCATTGTCCCTTGCCATCAAAGGCCCAGTGGTGAAAGAAACAGCGCACCTGATTGCCATCCACGCTGCCAATGCCCAGATCCGTACCCATGTGGGGACAATAGGCATCCAGGGCCCGCACCTGCCCATCGCTGCCACGAAAGATGGCAATCCGTTGACCGCAGATATTGAAGGATTTAACCGCTGACCTGGGGATTTCCTTCGATGCCGTCACCAGATACCACCCCTTGGCAACAATATCCCAATTGTTAAATAGGGTTGTCATAGTCACTTGTTCCCACCTCCATATTTAACCCATTTAATCCGTGAAAAAATCGGGTTAAGGCTTTTTTCTGGGTCTGCACATATCCCTCAATCGAGGCCCGCTCCATAATGGCCATGGCCCGATTACCTGGCCACACGTAGTCCAAGGGTTCCAGATATACCCGGTAGGAGGCCATGGCTTCTTGATGGGTGCGATAGCTGTGGTGTAAACCTGCGGACTCTTGGGTAAAACAGTCTTGCATCATGGCTTGGGCCTCTCGGTCATCCATGGCGAAGATGTGCGATCGCAACAGTTCATACACCTTCAAATACAACGCCGGATCGTGCCAGAAAATCCCATTCACCGCCACCGAAAACTGGCGATGATCCTGCTGACAACCCCGAATCCCTAGATTGGCCACCCATGTCTCAAATTTAGTGGGTGGAGGCAAACAGCGCATCACCTCATGGGACAACAGGGTAGAACTATTAAAATGAAAACTCTCATCCATAAAGTGATAGAACGAGATTTTTGAGGGTATGGGGGCATGCTCCGGGTCGTCATATTGCTGGTAGTAGCGGCTCAGCTGATGCTGCACCAGCTTGCCGTTCAGGGTGCGCAGCCCCCGCACCGTAAAATACTGGCAAGCAAGAAAGCTGTTGCTAGAGGACATCAGCCCAAACGCTTGCAGCTGCAACTGCTTCCACCAACGCTTTAACTGATTAGTATCCGCAAAGATCATGGTTTCCGTAAACGGCCCCCGCATGGGATAACTAAACAACCGTTTCCCCAACAGTGCCTGTTCCGTCTGTTCCGCCACGGCCCGAAAAGCACTGATGTGAGCTCGCTCCTGGGAAGATTCCAGGTCCAACATATCACAAATGCTCCGAAATCCTTCATGGGCATAGAGGGCCGCTGCACTGGTCTGGTTAAAAAAGATCGTGGCAATCTCAGCGGAGATAATTTGTGAATAATAGGCCACCCAATAGAGCTGGTTTAGGACAGTGCGCTGATACTCACTAGCCTGGTCCCACAAAGGGGTGCCGTAGAACAGAGAAAACTCCTCAGGATTCCAATAGCTATCGCTGCAGTCACCATAGTTAAAAGCCTGCCCCGCCTGATCTAATAGCTGGGTATGATCCTGTTGTTGATTACGCCGACAATTAATCTCCAACCTGCGTTGTAAAGGTTTCCCCAAGGTGATAACCCCGGAAGATATGTCCTCTCCCTGCCACCCTTGCTCCCCCTGCCCCTTAACTCTTGTTGTATATAACTCCCTAACCATAGCTCGCAGCCTCCTCTGGACTCAGTGGGGTAAATAGATCTTTCTGTTCTAGTTCGTCAACAATGGTGGCACTAGTTTGGGCCATGATTGACTTCAACAGCTGCAGCCGTTGGTGGCTATGGGCAACGGTGTCCAACTGTTGCAGGATTTGAATGCGTTGGGGGCGAGAGAGATGGCCTTTATGGGTTGCGATCGCACCCAACACCCTCTGCGGCCCCACCCGGATCATCTGCAAAAACATGGCTAAACAATCCACAATGGCCGCTTGACTAGGGGCTGATAGATCAGCCTGGCGAAATAGGGTGACGCCCGCCCCATGGTGCCGTGACTCCGCCTGTAAAAAGCTCTGAAATAAGTCCCTGAGTTGTAGGTTAATACACCCCCTGGCCAACTGGCGATAGTGGGTCAGCCCCCACCCCTCCAACACCACCTGGAGCACAAACAGAAGAACGGTTTTATCCATACTTTCGACAATTTCAGCCAGCAATTGCAAAAAAGGATCGGTGGCAGCGTCTGTTGTAGGGTTACCACCATAGGGCTTGAGCTGGGCCAGATGCATCGTCTCATCCGCTGAAAAGAGAGCGTAGAGCATGCATTCCTGGTTGCTTTCTGCCATCAGCACCATCTTGGCCATATAGCCCACCCCTGCCTGCTCAATGTGGATGGACTCCTGCAACAGATCCTGGTTGAGCTGAGATAAAATCTGTTGCTGTTCCAATGCCCTCGCTCCTTGAAAGATGGATACCCGATCTAGGTCAAAATAACCGGCTTCCCAGTGGATGGGAGAGATATCGTCCGTGGGAGCCGCCGCCATGCCTCGCTCCCCCAAGGCAGCGGCTAAGATGCGATTTGTCTTGTTCTCCTGGGCCAAATCTGGCAGATTAAAGCCCACTGTGGACAACTCTGTTTTCATGGAATGCTCCTCCAATCTCCCCAGCTCAAAGCCTGTTGTCGATTTACATGGTGGGCAAATTGCAAAATGGATTGATCCGCCTGTAGGGGATTTTTAAAGTCAAACTGAATCCCTTGAAAGACTTGAATATCGCCGGTGGCGAAGTAGGCTGCCACCTGTCGCGTAATCCACAGCACCAGAGGATTAATCAGTCTGCCTGCAAAGCGCTTAGGAGTAATCAGCACGGTCCAACCCTCGGTGCGTCCTCCCGCTATGGGCCGCAGGGCAAACATAATGTGAAAGTGAAAAAAGTCTGGGCCAACGGTGACTGTGCCCGTGCTGCCATACCAGTAACACATCTTGTAGGTGACTTCGTTCCTATAGAAAGGGCGAATCAGTTTGACAAATCGAGAAGCTTCCCCTCCACGGGTCACATTGTCTAAACACAGGGCATTATCTTTCAGGGCCTGCACCTTGAACTTCACCTCTAGGGGGAGATTATGGACCGAGTTAAAATGGTGGGCATCAATGGCGTTGATCATCAACACATTGGGGTGACAGTTTCGCTCAAAGCGATAGCTGAGGACCACATCACAGTCCACACTGGCTAGTTCAGGTACATGGGGCGGAGGATGCTTGGGGCGATCCCCCGTCCAGACCCAAATCAGGCCATAGTGTTCCGCCGTGGGCCATGAACGGATCTTGGTCTCAGCCATCATGTCACCATGCTCACCACAGATGGGAATCTCAACACATTGTCCCTGCGGATCGAATTGCCAGTGGTGCAATGGACAACGGAGATTGTTTCCCTGCACGTTCCCCCTCGCCAAGGCCGCCCCCATGTGGGGACAGTAACCGTCTAAGGCAACAACTTTATGAGTGCGATCGCGATACAAAACCAAATCTTTTCCCATCAGGCTGAGGGGTTTAACCTGTCCTGCTCGCAAGTCGCGCCCAGGCATAGCCCAATGCCATCCTTCCACAAACCGATCAGCTTGGTTAAAGACAGCTTGACTCTGCATGGCCCTATGCCGCTAAACTACGACCAAACCACATGCGCCGACCTACCGCTGTGAGGTTATCGGCACATATCTCCGTCAGACACACCAGCTCATCTCCCTGGCTATGGCCTCGATTCGTCTGCTCAAAAAAGTGAATGTGGGGATCCCTACGGCGCTCTGGCGATATGGTGCCGAGGATGGGTGACAGTTTCTGGGGATGAGGAAAGCGAACAATGCCGGTTTCACGATCATAGGCAGCACCAAACTGTTGCTGAGCCAGGGTATGCATCAGTTGTTGCATGGCTTCCGGGGTGGATTGATCATGGCGGGGATAAAACACTTGCCAAAATGTGGGTAAGAGTCGGTAGGTGCGAAATCCTGAAGAAATCAACAGCCAAAAGAGACGTTTATTGGGGCAGCGCAGCTGATTGATCGACTGGATCCAGGCCCGGGGCAGGGTGGCACTGCTCCAAGCAGTGGGATCAACAATAGTGTCACCCGAGTAAACAACACTGATGTCCTCGCGACCGATGTCCTCACCATGAATGGAGACATCATACAGTTGCAAGGTGGAAAATCCTTTGAGTTGTAACTGTTTGTTTTTGATTAAAATCACCCAATTTTTATGGGCTAAATCCTGGGCAAAGATATCTGAGGTGACACCCTGAAAGTGATGGGTGAGTAGATGATACATCGCCCCACGATCGTCATCACTGAGGGTGGATATGGAAACCAGTTGGGAATGGAGCATGGCTTAAAACTCAGCGGTATCTGAATGGTATGGCAGTTGGCTGCAGGCTGGCAGCCGATTGCGCCGCCCATAGCTGTTGCCATCTATGGCTTTCAAGCATCATCTATCGGGTGAACAATGGGCGCAGAACTATAGCTATAGTTAGCCCGATTCTTAGGAGAATGGGCAATGATGCTCTGGAATTGATGTCACTGCCTAGGTATCTACAGGTAGTGCAGCGTAGTTAGACGAAGTTCCCTCTTAAAAAATCGCTGCTGATTTCATGGATGGCTTAACGTTTTTTTTATAAAGCTTATATAAAGTCACGGACAGCCCCCAGTGCTTTTTCTAACGACTCGCTAATTTAGAAGGAGCCTCCGCCCTCTCAAAATTTCGACCCTATGTACTCACTACGATCTGTCCAAGCTCGGCAAAAGTCGAAAAAAACCATTGGAAATGCAGCTATCGTGGCGCTGTTTGGCACCATCATGGCCATTAGCACTGGCGTTGTCCTGTTTATCGCTGGGACAATTACCTTGGGGGGAGTCCCCTACTCAGTGGTGAGTAAAGTCTGGCAAAATCCAGAGGCCCGAAACGCCCTCATGAGTGGGGATGAGACCAAACTGCATGACCTCATGGGCGGCCTGGGGATTGAATATGAAATTAAAGAACATTATCGCAGCCGCATTCAAGACCCGGTCGAGCTAGACCAGCATATTCACCAAATTCTATTTGACCGTACGGGCTATGTGGGTGAAGCCTACACCGTAAAGGGACGGACCCTGGTGCTCAAAGACCCGGCAAAACTGGAACAGCTACAGAACTGCCCAAATTGTTAACCGATCCAGCCAGAGATCAGGGCTGGGACCGGATAAATTGCTGAGCTAACGTCTGAGCAATTTTGCCTGCAGCTGTTGGAGCACCATCTTGGCTTCGGGAATGCCGAGGGCTAATGCGGCCAGGACAAATACCCCAAGACTGATGGCTCCGGCTCCACATAAAACGATCAGATTGACGAAAAAGCCTTCTGTGCCAAGCCAGGTTTCTAATCCCAACCGGCTGCCCCAGGCGGCGGTGCCCGATAGGACACTACTCAGAATCAGTAATACCAACGGTTTTGCCCAGTCTAACCAGGGTAGGCCATTGATTTTGCGGGATAGGCAGATCAGCAGGGCTACCATGGACACCAGGTTGACTCCAACAGTGGCCAACACCAGCCCCGGAGCCCCGTAGCGATTGATCAGTAGATAATCCAGCAGGGCATTCAGGCCGATATTGGCCAGGCTGATGCGAAAGGGGGTGTCGCCATCGCCCAGGGCGTAAAACACCCGCACTAGAACGTCCCGCCCTAGGTACACAAACATGCCAACACCATAGGCAATGAGGACGGAGGTGACCAGTTGGGAGGCATTTTTGTCAAAAGCTCCCCGTTCATATACCACCCGCACCATGGGTAAGGCCAGGGTGATAAATATGGCACTCAGGGGCAGCATGGTGACGGCCGTGAGCATCAGTCCTTGGCGGATACGCTGCTTCAGTTCATCCCAATGTATCGGGTCGGCCAACCGGGCAAAGATGGGTAAAAAGGGCACCAAAATTACATTGGAAATAATCCCCAGGGGCGTCTGTACCAGAAGATTGGCATAGTCGAGGGCGGCGATGGTACCGGGCAAGGCGGCGGCGAAAAACAGATCCACCTGCACGTTGATTTGCATCATGCCGGAGGAAAAGGTGGCGGGGCCTAAGACATGCAGCACATCTTTGACGGCGGGGTCCTGGGTATTAAACCGCAGGCGTAATTTGCCTAATCCTTGTTTCCAGAGGACGGGCACTTGCACCAACCACTGCAATACTGCTCCGGCCAAGGTGCCGACGGCTAGGGCGGCCCCGCCCACCAGGGCATAGCGGGGCTCGGAAATTTTGTCCCCCAGGGTGAAAAATACTGCCCCCAGGGACAGGATAACGGCGCTGCTGGAAAATAGCGGGCTAATGGAGGGTAGCCAGTAGTGGTCAGCGGCATTTAAGGTGCCAAAGCCAATGCCAATCAGCCCGGCGAACATGGCCATGGGGGCCATAATGCGCAGTTGCAAAATGGCAATATCACGGGTGATGGCCCCGGCGGCTGTATTTTCGCTCAGGCGATTGCCCAGGATGCCGATAATGGCGGGGGCAAAGATGACGATGGCGGCGGTCACGCAGAGTAGACCGATGCCGACTAGGGTGGTAATGGTTTCCACCAGGGGGGCAATTTCATCTTTTTTGCGGTTGGCCACACCCCGAACAATGGCACTGTGGAAAGGGCCGTTGATGCCCCCCAAGAGCACCAGCAAAAAGCCGGGAATGGCATAGGCCAGACCGTAGGCGTCCGCCACCGGGCCCACGGCAAAAGTGGCGGCAATGGCCTGGGTGCGCACGAGGCCAAACACTTTACTGATTAGGGTTGCGATCGCAACAATTCCGGCAATGCCCGCTAAGGAACGTTTCGTCACTAGATGTTCAACCCTAAATACTTAACTACCGATGCCCGTGACCAACCGTAAACTGGCCCAGCCACAAACTACAGTGACACATCCCCAGCCCATAAAAAAGCCAAAAATCACTCAGGAGTCCCCCATCCATGACCCCCATCCAGGTTCACACCTTCCCACCGCTGCTGGCAGGCACCCTGCTCAAACGATACAAACGCTTTATGGCCGACATCGAACTGAGCTCGGGGGAGACCATTACCGCCCATTGCCCCAATACAGGCCCCATGACCGGGGTGTGCCATGTGGGCGGTCGCGTCATGGTCTCCCGCAGTGATAACCCCAAACGCAAACTGGCCTACACCTGGGAGCTAGCGGAGGTCCAGGACAACGGTCCCACCTGGGTCGGAGTGAATACCGCCCTGCCCAATCAGGTCGTTCAAGCCGCCCTCGAACAGCATATCTTTAAGCAGTTAGAACCCTACGACACCCTCAAGCGAGAAGTGCCCTACGGCGAAAACAGCCGCATCGACTTTTTATTAACTACCGCCGATCGCCCCATCTATGTAGAAGTGAAAAATTCCACCTGGGCCCAGGAACGCCTCTGTCTTTTTCCAGATACTGTCACCACCCGAGGCCAAAAGCACCTGCGGGAACTTACCGACCTAGTGCCCAAAAGCCGGGCAGTCATGCTGTATTTCATCAACCGAGGGGACTGTGACCGCTTTGCCCCAGGGGATAGCGCCGATCCGCAGTATGGCCAGCTATTGAGAAGTGCGATCGCAGCCGGGGTTGAGGTCCTACCCTGCCGGTTTGACATCTCCCCCAACGGCATCCAATACATCGGCTTAGCCCAGCTAGACTTTTAACCTATCCGTGATTACACCCAGGTAGTCATATTTTTCAATACCACTCCACTGTGATCCTCAATACCTTTTAGCAATGAAATAGATTTTTATCTTTCCCTAGACTTTTCCCCATGGAATCCACAAGTTATCCACAGAGTAAAGGGGGTTTTCCACAGGTTTTCCACAGGTTTCTACGAAGAACTAACAGCTATTCCAATTCTGGGGATAGGGTCGACCCTAAAAGTAATCTGAGAAGATGCCGTTTAAACGTAACGTAATGCAACAAAAACAAGGCCTAAACCCTATTGTTTGCGTTCTTCAAGATTTCTCCATCGCCCCTAGGTCAATCATCTTGGCGTTGACAACCCTCCGCCCCATCCGCAAAATTACCTGACCACCTCTGGGTTATCCCATGTCCAATCTCCCAACGCCATTCACTTCACTTTGAATTGGCTATGGGCGATTTCGGCATGTCTTGCCGTAAACGCATGGGCCAGTTCTCACCCCGGACGTGATGCCACTATTGAGGTTTTCCCACCCATGAAAACGACTGTTAGTATCCTGGCGGAGATTCCTGAGGAACTCCATGAAGCTCTCACAGGATATTTCAGGGCAAACGCATACGTTTCTTAACACGCTATATGTAGCGCAAGCAGGCGTTCACGACACTAATGTTCATCAGCTTTTTCTCAATAAGACTCTTCTTAATGACACTATTCTCAATAAAATGGCCAAATAGAGGCTTGTTGAGATATGTACTTTTGTATGCGTTTGCCCTGCAGGATATTTGGAACAACACCCTGCCTGGGATCAAGATCGGGTATTTTCAGCAGCCCTGTCATTATTCCTCATGCAAAACGGGGAGAGCGATCGACGCACATCCAGGGTTTATCTAGACACCCTGTTCAATTACACCCCAATTGCGCCGTCCAAGGCGCTGCCTAGAACTGCATAATCGCCCCCAGCCATGGGCCCAATGTTCTCGAATATCTTGAGCAAGGCCCATGGGAGCGGGAGAGGTTATTTAAGAAAATCAGTAAATTCTTTCTTCCCTGACGGGGAGATGGCCTGGGCAAACCATCACTGATTCAGGGAAAACAGTTCATCAGCGTTAAATAATACACATAACAAAAGGACTAAACTATTTAAGAGACATCCCCCCAGCTTGCAAGTCTAGAATTTGCAAGCACTTAAGTCCTGCCAGTCTAGGAGACTTGGGTATATTAGTATCATGCTGCAATAGTTTTTAGCTCTATATATGGCTGAGCCCTCCGCCAAACTCAACACTAGCTATCCCACCAGCCCATCTGCGGAAGAATTAAAAGATATTTTCCAGCAGGTTACGGCCCATAGCTGCCCACGGCACTACAACTTCCATATGCACACCCATTGTTCCGACGGGAAGCTCAGCCCCGGCGGTTTGATGGAGCAAGCTATCCAATTGCAGCTCAAGGGGTTTGCCATCACTGACCACCACACCATTCAGGGCTATGAGACAGCCTGCCAATGGTTAGAAAATTGGCGCTGGACCCACCCATCTAGCTGGTCATCCAGTCACTCAAAAAGAAAACTACCCAGGCTGTGGTGCGGGGTGGAAATCACCTCTAGCCTGCTGGACGTGGACGTCCATATCCTGGGCTATGCCTTTAATCCCAACCATGCGGCCCTCAAACACTATTTGCAGGGAGCGGCTCCCATGGGGCAAGATCGCCAGGCAAAATTAGTCATTCAGGCGATTCAAGCCGCAGGAGGTATCGCTGTCTTGGCCCACCCAGTCAGATATCGCGAATCCCCCGAAGACCTAATTCCCGCCGCCGCCGCCCTGGGTATTGATGGCGTAGAAACCTACTATGCCTACGATCATCCCCCCGAATGGCGACCCACCCCCGATAAAACTGAGCGGGTTCAGTCCCTGGCCAAGGCCCACAACTTACTTAGCACCTGTGGTACCGATAGCCATGGCATGACCCTCACCCGTCGGATGTAGGGCCATCGCACTGCATGGCTTAATTTTGTGCCGTATTGATAATATCCGCACTGCTTTGGCAGGTCTCAGCGTCGTAGCTCACTTTCACTTCGAAGGGATAGCGTACTGGGGTCTCCGTTGCAGGAAACTCCGCCTGCGATAACTGATCTAGGGCTGCCTGGTTAAGATAGTCGTAGCCAGTGCTAAGAAAAATGATTGGCTCATCCGGAGTACCATCAGGGGCAACCTGCACACCCACCAACCCATTTTGGGGTGGTTTTTCAACACACAGATTTAGTGATTCAAGTTCAATCACCCCTGCCTCAGCTGCTGTCGGTATTTCTGCCTCTGGTTCATCCTCGTCTGTCGGTTCACTCTCGTCTGCCGATGGGGTTAACCACGCTGTATACGATGCGTTAGCCTCCTCCGTTGAGGTGTCTGCCGGATCGTACTTGAACTTAGCCTGCAACCGTTCCAGGGCCGTCAGTTCTCCGTCTGCTGTAGCCCCATTGCTCGCTATATCCTCAGACCCAGAACCTGAGGGCTCACGCTCTGCTCCCGTCTCTGCACCACCCTCCGATTGGTCTGGCAGTGGCTCCAGCCCTGGTGCGTCAGCCGCGGCGGCCTCCGCTTCAGCTCGCGCAGCGGCCGCCGCCGCCGCCCGGCGCTCAACTTCTAATTCGGCCTCTAAGTTTCTTTCAGTCCTTTGACCAATGTCCCCAGGCGGGGGCGGAATATTCCGAATACGAGCTGTTCGGCCATTACTGCTTTGGCCTGATCTAGAGGGAGGATTGGTGGTGGCAAGTCTGTGGGGGTTATTGAAGAGACGACGGTTATTCAAGGAGCCGACAGATGAACGGTTGGTACGATTGCCATTCCGATCAAACAGGTTCGAATTACTGGATCGGTTGAAGGCACTAGCACCAGGCAGGGTCAGGGAGGTGGCGTTGGGTAAACTCCCAGAGGACGTGACCGATGGAAAGTTGGGAATGGGGGGCACGGAGGGAAGATTGAAGTTGGGTAGCCGTCCCTGCTCAGCTGGAGACAGGGTAACTAGGGGCACCGTCCGCTCCTCAGCCGTCCCACCGTCATCGCCAAAAGCGGCAAAGGATGCAGAGAAAAAACGAGGGGCCGCCGCAAACATGGCGCCGTGAAAACTCAGGGAGGCGATGGCGGCCACGCCATAGGAGCTCGTGATTAGCCGTTTAAGCAGCTGCAGAATACTGTTTGCAGTGGCGGCACCGGTTGAGATTAGCTTAGGGGTAGTAGACATGGCACAGTTAAAGCACTATTTACCAGTGCATCGAGGCACTGGGTTAATCAGTAAAGAAAAATCAGGAAACCGGGAAGTTTACGGTCAACTTTTTAGACGGCGATCAACGACGGTTTTGGTTTAACCCTGAGATCAGGATAGACAATTTGTTGCGTTGTTGTAGCAGGGAAGGGTGCGATCGCACCCCTCTCAACCCAGAAAACACCACCGTCATGACGGTTGCAGCCCACTGGAAGGATTATCCTGGTCCGCCGGCTCACTGGCAGGCTCACTGGCAGGCTCACTGGCCGGCAGGGGCGGCAGGGTGCCTGTCACCAAGCGCCCGGTCCGTTTGCCCCCAGACAGGCGTTTGAGCAGCTGCGGCGTCGGATCATGCATCAGGTAAGTCACCGTATCCCCCGGTTGCCATGTCCCCGGTCCCAACACCACATCTAGCTTGCCATTGCGCTGCAGGGTAATGGGCAGCAGATCCCCAATGGCAATCAGCTGATCCAGCCGATCCCTTTGTTTTTCAAAGTCTTCAGCCTGGAGCTGGGTGATATTCATCTCCGCCGCATCATCATTCAAATAGGTATTCCAGATCTTAATCGCCAGGGGAGTGGAGGTCACCTTACCTCCCTTGCCATTCGGCTTTAGTTCGGGTTCTGCATCGCTGCGGGGCAAAATCGCCAAGACCCGGGGGGGCTGAAACTCTTCCGCTGCCCGTTCTGCTACCACAGAGTTCACCTCTCCATTGGTGGTCAGAGCCAGAAATGTGCCAATCGAACTCAACCCAGCTTCATCCAATAGCTCCGCATCTAGGGCACTGCTCAGATACACCTGTAAGCCATCCTGACGGGCCAGCTCACAGGCCGCCTCATCGGTGTCAAACATTACCACCGACTCCCCATGCTGACTGAACAAACGCCCCACCAGGCGGCCAATGGGATTACAGCCCACAATCACCACCCCAGTGGCATCGGCCTGGGTAATGCCCAAAAACTTAGCGACACTCCGCGCTGTCAGGCCCTGGATAAACACCGTCATGATGATGGTCAAAAACACCAAAGCCTTAATGGAGTCCCCCCCGTTCACCCCCCGCTCGGTGAGCAAAATGGCAAATAAAGAGGCCACGGAAGCCGACACAATTCCTCTGGGGGCAATCCAGCTCAAAAATAGTTTCTGCCGCCAGTTCAAATCGCTATTCAGGGTACAGGCATAAATATTCAGGGGCCGCACCAATAGCATCAGGGCCAGCACCGTGAACACCGAACCGATGCCTAGGGCAAAGACACTGGCAATGGACAGATCCGCCGCCAGCAAAATAAATAGCACCGATACGGAGAAAACGGTTAGCTGCCCCTTAAACCGCAATAGCAGTCGCTCATCTGGCACTGACAGGGCGCGCAACACTAAACCAGCGGTGACGGTGGCCATCAGGCCAGATTCACTCCGGACGCTTTGAGCAAAGCCAAACAATCCCCACACACTGGCCAAAACCACCAGGTTACGTAACTCCTCCGACAAAAAATCCGCCCGTTTTAGAAATTGCCCTAGCAGGGCCCCGCCTAGGCCGCCAATCATGGCGCCAATGCTCAAACGCTGGGCCAACCCGCCGACAATAAACCCCACATCGGTGTCGCCATTGAGCAAAATATCTAGCACTACTACCGCTAAAATCGCCCCCACCGGGTCGATCAGCACCCCTTCCCCCTCCAGGAGAGTGGCCACTTTTCTCTCTACCTGCACCTGGCGTAGCAGCGGCGTAATCACGGTGGGGCCGGTGACCACCACCAGGGAGCCATAGAGAAAGGCCAACGGCCAGGGAAATTCGCCAAACCAATGGGCCGCCATGCCACCGCCGAGCAACGTAATAAAGGTGCCGATGGTAATCAGATTGCGGAGGCTGCCGGATACCTGGCCTAACTCTTTCAGCTCTAAGTTGAGGCCGCCTTCAAACAGGATGAGGGCGACACAGAGGGAAACAATTACTTCTAAACCGCTGCCGAGGACCTTGGGCTCAATCACACCCAGTACGTCAGGCCCTAACCCCACCCCCAAACTAAGCAGAAAAATAATGCTGGGTAACCGCAAATATTCAGCGACGACCTGGGCTGTGATACCGGCTAGGACCGCTAATACTATTTGCAGAGTGATATCAAACGGGGTGGCCATTGGCTAAGTTGTGGCGGCTGCCTCAGGGGCAAAACCTAGACAATAAAACGCTGCTACAGGCAAATTAGGGAAATAACGACGATAGCTTTCATAAAGCCCATATCAGCCTTGCCCACACCCAACCCGATCATTTTCCCTAGGAAATAGGACAGGTTTCAACCTAGACGTGGTTTAGCATCCAGATACTTTCAAATTCTTAATCTAGCATCTAATGCGTTGAGCAGCAGGAAAGACCCTGGCATGGTAGGCGCGCATACCTGCGGACCTACCCTAGCTGAGCAAAAAAAAGGGTGGCCTGAAGCCACCCAAATCACAGGAGTTATAAGGAGATACGACAATCAAACCGCCGGTAGCTATACCAAGGGCGAATGTCATATTGGGACAAAAGTTTTAGTGAACAAGCTAGGCAGACTGGCTGCCGTCACTGGCGACTAAAACGAATAGCCCGCATACACATATTAATGGGAGTCCTTTGAAAACGGTGAATCTGCTGACCAAGCTGGAGTATTTTTTTTCAATGGATAGTATTGAAGTCAGACAACATTACAGTCTGTGTCAACTCTAAAATCGATCTTAACAATTACTTGCATTCCCCTGGGTAATGGCTAAGTTTGGAAGTAGGGACAATATGATCAACCGCTTCCATATCAAGTTTTTAGTTGGGACCTTCGAGTTCCAGCTTGCTAGTGTCTACCTGTCTAGGGTCTTAACATTTGCCTCCCATTCTTAGCCCCTTCTCTTCAAGCTAGTGCTGCGCCATCGTCATTTTTTCAAAGACCACGCCCTGCGTTCTCAAAAGCTAGTACAGAAGATAGATTTGAACGAAGTCTATCCTTGTCCCACCTGCCGACATCGGGGGACGATCCAGGGTATTACGCTCACTGAAGCGTTCGGTTGCGATCGCTGCCAGCAAATTTATGTGATCCGAGACAATGGGTTTGGTCTAGAGCAACTCTCGGGCGCTCACCCTTACCGTCGGCTGTGGCGATGGACGGGACGCCAATGGAGGCAATATAGCCAGCTACCCGCATCTAGCTGGCTGGGTCTGCTAATAGTCATCGTTACATTGCTAGGGATTGCAGGATTTTTGCTGCTCCTGTCCACCTCCTTTAGAATTCTAGCCGTGTTGATCGCCGGTTTGGCCGTGGGTGCCTTGCTGACATCACGACGCTAGGCAGAGTATGAGGACCAAGCCTCGGGGGCCAGATGAGAGACCAGCACTAGGCAGATAAGATGATTTCTTCTGGCTTCGGTAGTTTCACCTTAGTGGCCAGCCCTAGCTTAGATAGAAACTGAATGATCATCCAGGTGACATCGATTTCAAACCATTTCAAACCATGGCGGGCTGAGAACTGAAACGCGTGGTGGTTGTTATGCCAGCCCTCACCGTAGGTGAGCACAGCCACCCACCAGCAGTTAGTGGAATAATCGCCAGCATCGTAGGTCTGGTAGCCAAACTTATGGGTAGCGCTATTCACAAACCAAGTACAGTGGTAGACCGCCACGAGACGGACAAAAATTCCCCAGAGCACAAAGGACCAGCCACCGACGGCATAGAGCAGCACCCCCAGGCCAACCTGCATGAGCAGAAAGTACTTTTCACAGAATAGATAAAACGGATCACTGCCAATGTCTTTGGTCAGCCGGGGCACATCGCTATCGGCTGGAACTTCGTGGAAAATCCAACCCAT
The DNA here is from genome assembly GCF_034932105.1 of Leptothoe sp. PORK10 BA2. Lineage (NCBI taxonomy): Bacteria > Bacillati > Cyanobacteriota > Cyanophyceae > Nodosilineales > Cymatolegaceae > Leptothoe > Leptothoe sp. PORK10 BA2. The sequence goes on from NZ_JAYGIG010000021.1 coordinate 17,509, forward strand.
GTGGCTCCACCAAAAGCCCTTGGTCGAACTGTGGTGATCGATGGCTTGGTCGGAATGGACGTGGTGATGGCGATGGAGACCAATCCACTCGATGGGGCCATGTTGGCAGGCCAGGCTACCACATAAAACAAAGAAATATTCGAGCCACCTAGGGGTGGTAAAGCTGCGGTGGGCCACTAGGCGATGCCAGCCCAGGGTAATTCCCAGGCAGCCAGTGATCCAATGTAAAAAAAGCGCTACGGCTACAGCGCTCCAGCTAAAATTGGCGGGTAAAAAGGCGAGCAAAGTAATGAGGTGTACAGCGATCATAAAGACCGTTGTAGGCCAGTTAATCGGAGGCTTGGGAACGTTTGCAACAGTCATGTAAAAATCTCAGCGTTAACATGGGGACCGACTTGCGCCACAATTAAAGGCCGCGTAATTAGCCCAAATAAGCAAGTGAATAGTCTGAAGACACTGCAGCCGACAGAGCAAGTACTATGTCCGATTTTTTACGCAATTGACTCCCAGGTCAAGGTAAATATTGCGCGAGTCTTGGCGGCTTTCCACACCCATAACGTAGGAACGCACCATTTTTCAGGGGTTTCAGGATACGGTCACGATGATTTGGGACGGCAAACCTTAGATCGGGTATTTGCCACTTTGGTGGAGGCGGAGGCGGCTGCGGTGCGGGTGCAGTTTGTGTCGGGCACCCATGCCATTACCTGTGCCCTTTTTGGTGTGCTGCGCCCGGGCGATGAGCTGTTGGCGGTGACGGGGGCCCCCTATGACACCTTAGAAGAAGTGATTGGTGTGCGGGGAAATGGCCAAGGGGCACTCCAAGGCTCCCTGAAGGATTTTGGCATCAGCTACCGACAGCTGCCCCTGACGGCGGCCAACACCGTAGATTGGTCCGGTCTGGATACGGCCCTGGGGCCCCAGACCAAAATGGTCCTAATCCAACGGTCCTGCGGCTACAGCTGGCGGTCTAGTCTCACGATTGATGACATTGGTCGGATTGTCCGCTCGGTGAAGGCCCAAAACCCCAACACGGTTTGCTTTGTGGATAATTGCTACGGCGAGTTTGTGGAAACCAGGGAGCCCACTGCGGTCGGTGCGGACCTGATGGCGGGGTCGCTGATTAAAAATCCGGGGGGGACCATTGTCACCACCGGGGGCTATGTGGCGGGGCGGGCCGATTTGGTGGAAGCGGCCACCTGTCGCCTCACCTCACCGGGTATTGGTAGCTCGGGCGGGGCCACGTTGAATCAAAATCGGCTCCTGTTCCAGGGTCTATTCCTGGCTCCTCAGATGGTGGGGGAAGCCCTCAAGGGGAATTTTCTCTTGGCCAGTATGTTTAGTCAGCTGGGCTATGGTGTTAACCCCGCCGTCGATGCCCCCCAGAGGGATGTGATTCAAGCGATCCGGCTGGCCGACCCGGATAAACTGATCGCCTTCTGCCAAGCGATTCAGCAACATTCCCCCGTTGAAGCCTATGTGGCGCCGGTGCCTGCGGCCATGCCCGGCTATGACAGTCAGCTGGTGATGGCCGGAGGCACCTTTATTGATGGCAGTACCTCGGAACTGTCTGCCGATGGACCGCTGCGGGAGCCCTACGTGGTCTATTGTCAGGGGGGGACCCATTGGACCCATGTTGCGATCGCAGCCGAAGCCGCCGCCCAAGCGATTGGGCCAGCATCTGGTTAGAATAGATACACTTAAGCTAGACACCCTCCCCTAGACCCATCCCCCTACCTACCCGCGCCCCAAATGATTACCGTTGCACTCCCCAAGGGCTCGCTGCTCAAAGACACCATCCGCATGCTACAAGGGGCCGGCCTGGACTTTAGTGCATTTCTAGACAGCAGCAACCGGCAGCTACAAATTACCGAAAGCAGCGGTCGCGCCAAAGGACTATTAGTCAGAGCCCAGGATGTGCCGGTCTATGTGGAATATGGCCAGGCCCAGCTCGGCATTGTCGGCTATGACGTGCTCTATGAAAAAGAACCCAATGTGGCCCAGCTGGCGGATCTAAAATTTGGCGGCTGCCGCTTCTCCGTTGCCGTCAAGCAGGACGGACCCTATCGCTCCGCCCTCGAACTTCCCCCCCACTGCCGCGTCGCCTCCAAATTTGTCAACAGCGCCCGCCGTTATTTCCAAAGCATTGACCTGCCGGTGGAGATTATTCCCCTCTACGGTTCCGTGGAGTTAGGCCCCATCACAGGCATGTCCGAAGCCATTGTGGACTTGGTCTCCACCGGACGCACCCTGAAGGAAAACAACCTGATGGAACTGGAGGTGCTATTTGAAAGCACCGCCCGCCTGGTGGCCCACCCCCTAAGCTATCGCCTCAATGTGGACAACCTCAGTGACTATGTTGATTTGATCCGTCAGCAGGTGATGGTGGCCGCCTAGGTAAGTTATCGCCAGTAGTTTGCTGGTAAGCTATCGCTCCCCCACCGCTCCCCTCCCACTCCATGACTTCTCCTTCAGCAACTCCCCGAAAGCAGGGTTCAGGCTATGACTGGCAGCTTTTCCAGCGTCTCCTGCCCTACATCCTGCGAGAGAAAAAGCATCTGGTTTTACCGCTGCTCCTGCTGGTGCCCCTGGCCTTTGCCCAGGCCCTGCAACCGGTCCTCATTGGCCAGGCCATTTCCTTAATTAATCAGGAATCAGGGGCCTGGAATTTTTTGGCCGCTCGACCGTTACAGGACGGTTTGAATATTTTGATTCTGCTGTTGCTGCTGTGCATTGGCACCCGGCTCGCCCTGGACGGCTGGCAGAGTTATTTAGTGCAAAAGGTGGGGCAAGATATCACCTACAATATCCGCAATGACATGTTTCGCCATGTCACCGCCCTCTCCATGCGATTTTTTGATCGCACCCCCGTGGGCCGACTGATTACCCGCTTAACCAGTGATGTCAATGCCCTGGGGGACGTGTTTTCCACTGGAGCTATCGGCATTTTTAGCGATCTGTTCTCCATCGTGGTGTCGGTGGTGCTTATGCTGCTGATTGACTGGCGGTTGGGCCTGATGTTGATGTTGTTGCTGGTGCCCGTCACGGCGATCATTATTTATTTTCAGCAGCAGTATCGAAAAGCCAACTACCAGGCCCGAGAGGAACTGTCGGTGCTCAACTCTAACCTGCAGGAGAACATCGCTGGCATTGAGGTGGTGCAGCTGTTCCGGCGCGAAAGCTTTAATGCCAATCTGTTTCGCAACACCAACCAACGCTACGTGATGGCTGTGGATCAGACGATCTTTTATGACTCGGCGGTGTCGGCAACGTTGGAATGGATTGCCCTGGTTGCGATCGCAAGTGTCCTCGGCTTCGGTGGCTGGCTGGTCCTGGGAAAGAACCTGGAAATCGGCACCCTCACCACCTTTATTCTCTTTGCCCAGCGGTTGTTTGAGCCCCTGCGCCAGTTTGCCGATAAGTTCACTGCCATCCAAGCCGGATTTACCGCCGTTGAACGATTGAATGACCTGCTCGATGAACCCATCGACATCCGAGATATTGACAACCCAGCCGTACTCCCGGAACCCATCGATAAACAGGGCAATGTCCTCCCCGGTGAGATTCGGTTTAACCATGTTTCCTTTGGATATAAAGCGGACGAATACGTCCTCCGGGATCTCGACTTCACCATTCGCCCAGGGGAAAAAGTCGCCCTAGTGGGGCCCACGGGCGCAGGTAAAAGCTCCATTATTCGCCTGCTTTGCCGGTTGTACGAAGTTAGTGACGGCCAGATTCTACTCGATGGTGTAGATATTCGAAACTTAGCCCAGGAAGATTTGCGCCAACGCATGGCGATTATTTTGCAAGATGGATTTCTCTTTTCCGGGGACATCAGCAGCAACATTACCCTCGGCGAAGACTACACCCCCGCCCAGATTCGCCACGCCGCCGAGTCTACCAACGTCGCCAGCTTTATCGAGCAGCTCCCCCAGGGCTACGACACCATTCTCCGGGAACGGGGCACCAATCTCTCCGGTGGCGAGAAACAGCTGCTGGCCTTTGCCCGCGCCGCCATTCGAAATCCTGGCATCCTGGTGTTGGATGAGGCCACCGCCAATTTGGATGTGGGGACCGAAGCCCGGATTCAGTCAGCGTTGGATACCCTGCTGGCAGATCGCACAGCGATTATTATTGCCCACCGGTTATCCACCATTCGCAATGTGGATCGGATTTTGGTGTTGAAGCACGGACATCTGGTGGAACAGGGCAGCCATGAGCAGCTATTAGCCTCAGATGGACTGTATGCCAGCCTCTATAAATTACAGATGCTGGGTCAGTAGTCCATTGGCCCAGACGTGAAAAAAGACAGTATTCAGCAGCCAGGGCTCAGGGCCTCAATAGCTTCTGGCTCCTAATTCCCCACCTAGCAGGATTTCCCGACTTAATTCCCGACGGTCGATGCCCATCAAAATTAGATATCCAAGTCTGCCATATTGAGCTTGGGGCCGTAGGTCTCGATGAACTCACGGCGGGGAGCCACTCGGTCCCCCATCAGGATGGTAAAGATGCGCTCTGCTTCAGCCGCATCTTCAATTTCGACCCGCTTCAGGGTGCGGCTTTCCGGGTTCATGGTGGTATCCCACAGCTGCACCGGCATCATCTCACCTAAGCCCTTAAACCGCTGCACGTTATATTTGGCGTTCTCAGGCAGTTCCCGAATGCCTTGCTGTAGTTCCTGCTCGTTATAGCAGTAGGTGTGCTTTTTCCCGCGCTCTAACTTGTATAGCGGCGGACAGGCAATGTACACATAGCCCTGATCGATGAGGGAGCGTTGATAGCGATAGAAGAAGGTGAGCAACAGGGTGCGAATGTGTGCCCCGTCCACGTCAGCATCCGTCATCAGACAAATGCGGTGGTAGCGGAGCTGGGATGCATCAAACTCTTCGCCTTTAATACCTAGACCCAATGCCGTGATTAACGACTGGACTTCGTTGTTTTTATAGATTTTGGCATCGTCGGTTTTCTCAATGTTGAGAATCTTACCCCGCAGGGGCAAAATCGCCTGGAAACGACGATCGCGCCCTTGCTTGGCACTACCTCCCGCAGAGTCTCCCTCAACGATAAAGATTTCTGATTCAGAGGGGTCGCGGGAGCTGCAGTCCGCCAGCTTCCCAGGTAGGGTGGAAGACTCCAGCACCGACTTACGGCGGACCAGATCGCGGGCTCGGCGTGCCGCTTCAGCGGCATTAAAGGACTGAATGGCTTTTTCTAGAATAGAATCCACCACACCGGGATTGAAGTCTAGATACTCGCTTAGGGTCTCCCCAATCAGCGAATCGACAATGCCCCGTACCTCGGTATTACCCAGCTTGGTTTTGGTTTGGCCTTCAAATTCTGGGTCGGGCACCTTGACGGAAATTACCGCCGTTAGACCTTCACGAATGTTTTCCCCCGCCAGGTTAGCCTCACTGTCCTTACGCTTGTTGCGCTTGCGGGCAAAGTTGTTCATGGTGCGGGTGAGCACCGCCTTGAGACCTTCTAGGTGGGTACCCCCGTCAATGGTACGAATATTATTGGCAAAGCCCATCAGGTTGTCGGAATAGGCATCGACACACCATTGCAGCGAGGCTTCCACCTGCACCCCATTTTTCTCCCCGGTGACATAGATGATTTCGGGGTGAATGGGCTGCTTGTCCTTATTAATATATTCGACGTATTCCCGAATACCCCCTTCGTAGTAGTAGCGGTTGACCTTGGGGGTATCCGACTTGAGTAGCTCCAGCCGATGATCCGTGAAGGTAATGTCCACCCCGGCATTGAGGTAGGCCAGCTCGCGTAAACGACCGGCCAGGGTGGCGTAGTCAAATTCAACGGTCTCGGTAAAAATCTGATTGTCGGGCTTGAAGGTCACGGAGGTGCCCGTGCGACTGCCGGCCCCGTCTGTGACCTTTAGCTCGCCCTGGGCTTCTCCCCGGGCGTAGCACTGCACATGTTCTTTTTTGTTCCGCCAAACGGTCACTTCCACCCGTTCAGACAGGGCGTTAACGACGGACACCCCCACCCCGTGGAGGCCACCGGACACTTTGTAGCCGCCGCCGCCAAACTTACCTCCGGCATGGAGCACGGTCATGACGGTTTCGAGGGCAGACTTGCCGGTGCGGGAATGGACATCGGTGGGGATACCCCGTCCATCGTCGGTAACGGTGACGGAACCGTCAGCGTTGAGGTCAACGGTAATGCTTTTACAATAGCCAGCTAGAGCTTCGTCAACGGAGTTGTCAACAACCTCGTAAACTAAGTGATGCAAACCACGGGGCCCGGTAGTACCAATGTACATACCCGGTCGCTTGCGCACAGGCTCCAGGCCTTCGAGCACCTGAATCTGATCAGCACCATAGTCGGTTGTCATGCGTTCCTATCTCCTAAGACGCTCGTAAAGCCGCAGTAGCGTTAGAAATGAAATTGTGCCCCCGGATTCTAGCACAAGGGCGTTGAAAAGGATTCTGAATGGGTTTGAGAAGGTGTATTTATTAGGGATGGATCAAAAAAATTTACACGCCAAATAAACGGACTTTGTTTGTTGATTAAAACCACCCTTAAAGCTAGTTCTAATGTACCATTTCTCGTCATAGTCGTTGGGCCGACGGCATCGGGTAAGTCTGGCTTAGCGGTGCAGCTGGCGCAGCGATTAAACGGGGTAATTTTGGGGGCGGATTCGCGGCAGGTGTATCGCGAGTTTGATATTGGTACGGCAAAACCGTCCTGGGCGGAGCGGCAGTTGGTGCCCCACTCTTTGATTGATATTTGTGATCCGACTGAGTCTTTGACGGTGGCTGATTATCAGATGCAGGCCCAGGGGGCAATTGAGGCAATACATCAGCGCCAGGAACAGGTGCCTCTGTTGGTAGGGGGGACGGGGTTGTATGTGAATGCGATCGCAAAGGGGCTAATCATTCCCCGCGTCGCACCTCAGCCAGACCTGCGGCGGCAGCTGACTGGGCTAGGACAGGCCCAGTGTTATGGCTTTTTGTTGCAGGTTGACCCGGCGGCGGCTCAACGAATTCACCCTAATGATGTAGTACGCACTCTGCGGGCTTTGGAGGTTTACTACGCTACAGGACGAACGATTTCATCCCAGCAGGGGGAAAACCCTCCGGACTATCCCCTTATATATGTGGGGCTAGATTGTGGGGAGGACCTGCGGCAGCGGATCGCTAAGCGCACCCACCATATGATAGATGCTGGGTTTGTGGGGGAGGTGGAAAGGTTGATCAATCGTTACGGGGCGGATTTGCCGTTGTTGGATACGTTGGGGTATGGGGAGATGAGGCGCTATTTGGCGGGGGATGGGTCGTTGGGGGAGGCGATTATGTTGACTGTTCGGCATACGCAGCAGTTTGCAAAGCGGCAGCGGACTTGGTTTAGGAAGGTGTCGGCGATTCGATGGTTTGATTCGAATGATGGGGAATTGGTGGAGAAGGTTTGGGATTATTTGCAGCTTTGTGGGGTTGGAAGGGAACCAAAGTCGGTTGCTTGGGGTCCCTCCGAGTTCCCCAAACCCCCTGGGCAGGGCGGGACGCCGCCCTACGACCCTCGTACCGGAGGGTCTTGATCAATTGTCCCCAGCTCTGGAGAGCAACCGCTACCTCCTGGGCAGACACCAGACCTGCCCCTACGGTTTCAACCCGTGGCTCTTGCCAATGACCCAATGCCGTCGAAAGTATCTGGAAAGGCTCGATTCTTCTAGGGTCAAACAAATGGGTCGCCCGTGGGGACAGGTCCTGGGGCTCTGGGTGCGCTGCCAGTTGTCTAGTAATTTTTGCATCGTTTCTAAATCTAAGGGTGTGCCATTGCGAATGGCTGTACGGCAGGCTGTAGCGACCATTGCCGCATCCACATCGCTGCCCAGGCTGAGTTCTAATAGGGCCTCGGCGCAGTCATCGCGGTCTGCGAGGGGGGCTGGCACATGGCGGATGGCCCAGAGGTTTTCGCCAAATGGATCAACGTCTAGGCTCAGTCGTCGCAGTTGTTCCACCTGACGCGGACGGAGCTGGCTGAGAATGATGGCGGGTTCCATGGGCACCGTTTGCCATTGGGTTTTGATCTGTTCGTAAATCACCCGCTCATGGGCGATGTGCTGCTCTACCAGACAAAGGCCACCGCTGTGTTCGGCGACGATATAGGTGTTTTGCACCTGGGCGACGGCTTTGAGCTGGCTGGGAAAGTTTTGATCGGTGGCACCATAGCTGGCGGTGGCTTCGGCGGTTTTAAACAGCTGCTGAGTGCGCTGGGTATGGGCCTCATGGGCCAGGTTGGATAGACGTAGGGCTTTTTCAATGGCTAGGGCAATGCGATCGCACCAGCCTTCCATATCTTGTAAATAAATTTCAGACTTGGCTGGGTTGCGATTCCAGTCCACCTGGGCCGCAGGCACCCGCAGGTGCAAAAAACAGACGGGATAGCGATCGCGGGGCAGGGTGCGGCGAAAGTTGTGGATCATGGATTGAACTAGGACAGGCGCTGTCACCGTACGGCCATTGATTGCCACCCGCACCCAGTCGGGACGGCGACGGTGACAGCGATCGGGCAGCCCCACTAGCAGCTCTAGTTGCCCCTGGTCACAGCCCAATTCCTCCGCCTCCAGGCTGACCTGGGCTAAGTCATGGCTGGTGACATCCCGCAGGATTTGGGGCAGGACGGTTTTGGCGGTGGCACCGGGCCATAGGGTAAACCAGTCGCGGTCGGTGTGGCCCACCTGCCAGGTCACATGGGGATGGCAAAGGGCTAGCTGCTGCACGGTTTGCTGCACCTGGCGCAGCTGTTGGGCCACGGCGGGTAAGATCTGACGGCGATTGGGCAGGCGGGCAAATAGATGGTCGGCGGTGACAACGGTGCCGGGAGCGATCGCAACTTCTTCTAGGTCTACCACCAGGCCTTCTGATCCGTAGGTCACCCGCCAGCCCACATCCCCAGTTTTACGACTGCGGATCTCTAGCTGGGAGAGCTGGGCCAAGCTGTGGAGCGCTTCCCCCCGAAATCCCAGGCTCTGGATTTTACTCAGGTCATCACAGGTGCGAATTTTACTAGTGCTGTGGGCGGTGGCGGCCTGTTCTAGGTTGGCCCGATCCATGCCCCTGCCGTTGTCCGTCACCCGCACCCGCCACACCTCGGGCCATAGGTGAATCGCAATGCGGGTGGCATCGGCATCCAGCGCATTTTCCGACAGTTCCCGCACCACCGCCGCCAGGGAATCGATCACTTCTCCGGCGGCAATCAGGCTGATCACATCCTGGGATAGGCGTTGGATGGGTAATGCGGTGTCGATGGTGGTTGCTTCCTGAACTGATGTTTTCTAACGCTAGCGTGAAAGGTTGATTAAGAGCTAGGGGTAAGGGTGTAGGATGGCGGCACCTAAGGGGCGAATCTCGATTATGTCGGAGACTTACAGACCAGCGGCCATTGCCAAAATCCAGGACCAAAAAGCACAAATGCGCCGGTCTTTACTCAAGGCCCGCCAGGCCATGCCACCCCAGGTGTGGCAGCAAAAGTGCGATCGCATCTGCACCCACCTCACCCAATGGCCCACCTTTCAGTCGGCCCGCACCGTGCTCGCCTACTGCAGTGTGCGCAATGAACCAGACCTGGGACCGTTACTAGCCAAGCAACGCTCTTGGGGCTTCCCCCGGTGCAACGGACAGGACCTCATTTGGCATCGTTGGTTTCCCTCCTGCACCTGGCCCCTACGCCCAGGTGCCTATGGCATTCAGGAACCCGATCCCACCTCGCCCCAGGTGGATCCCCAGCGGGTGGATTTAATTTTGGTACCCGCCGTTGGCTGCGATGTCCGGGGCTATCGTCTGGGCTATGGCGGTGGGTTTTATGACCGCATGTTGAGTCAGCCCAGCTGGCAAGGCAAACTCACCATTGCTATTGTGTTTGAGTTTGCCCGTTTACCCCAGGTGCCCAAAAACAGTTGGGACCGACCGCTGGATGGCATCTGCACCGAAAGTGGATTGTTTTTAGCCACCCCATAATTGGCCAAGTGAAATCCACCCATGGTGGAAGAAGTTGCAGCGGTTTAAGCAAGAGAGAAAAGGGAAAGAGACAACCTGATCGCTTCACACGATGTCGCCCAACATCTTACCCTGGTCGCTTTACCCAAGGCCGTCAGGCATCTTACCCTTTTCTCTTCAAATCTGTTGCCGCCTGCTTAACCCGATCCAACAATCCTAAGGAAAGATTCAAACCGTTGAGATCTACATCACTTGCTTTGGGCTTGGACTGGGGGCCATGGTAGTCGCTGCCCCCGGTCATCACGAGACCATACTTTTCGCACAGTTCTTCCAATACCCGTTCTTCACTGCTGCTGTGCTGCGGGTGATAAACCTCCACCCCCATGAGACCGTCCTTCACCAACTCGGGCAGAACCTCCTCCACAACACCACCGTGAAAGAGATAGGGGTGGGCCCACACGGGAACTGCGCCACAGCTTTTCAGCAGGTCAATCCCTTCCTGAGCAGTAAATTTTTCATAGGGGACATAGGCCGGACCATGGTCACCGAGAAACCGCTGGAAGGCTTCTTGTACCGAGGTAACATAGCCAGCAGCATGCATGGCCTTGGCCACATGGGGACGACCGGGGGCCATATTCCCCGACATGGGCGGGAGTTCGATGGGATAGCCCAGCTCACCCAGCTTTTCCACCATTTTCTGCGCCCGTCGATGGCGCCCGTTGATCCGTTCTTGCAAAGGTGCTTCCAGCTTGTGGGGGTCGGGGTAGAACCCCAGAATATGCATGGAACGACCGTTGTAGGTGGTGCTCAGCTCAATGCCAGGAACAATTTCTAAGCCGTGGGGTGCGGCCGCACTGCGGGCTTCCTCCCAGCCAGAAATGGTGTCGTGATCGGTGATGGCTAGGGCCTTAACTCCTTTGGCCACAGCTCGATTAACCAGCTGCTGAGGCGTGAGGGAACCGTCGGAGAAGGTGGTGTGGCAGTGGAGTTCGAGCATGGGACACAAAGGGGAAGGGAGGTGGTCGGGGCTGTTTTTGTACGGTGCGGCCCTGGAAAAACCATCACCTACTTTCTATTATGGGCGGATCAAGCCGATGATCGCCCAACCCAGAAAAATAAGGATTTATTGATACAACGCGGTATTTACTGAATAGTCTGTGTAGCATATCCATAGATCATTGCAGTGGCTTGCCCATGGATGTGCGAAAAGTATTGATTTTGGCGGTAAATCCAAAAGATACGACGGCTCTGCGTTTGGATGAGGAAATTCGTCAGATCAAGGAAGCGCTGAAGCTGTCGGAGGGACGGGCCGCGTTTGAGGTGATCATTGAACCTGCTGTGCGTACGGGGGATCTGCATCGCCATTTGCTGCAGCATAAGCCCCAGATTGTGCATTTTTCCGGCCATGGTTTGGGGGAACGGGGCCTCGCCTTTGAGGATAAAAACGGTATTGCCAAGCTGATTAGTACCGCTACGCTGACTCGGCTGTTTCGTCTGTGTGGTGGCGTGGAATGTGTGCTGCTGAATGCCTGTCATTCCGTGGCCCAGGCCGATGCGATTTTGGACCATGTGGACCATGTGATCGGCATGACCGATGCCATTGGCGATCAGGCGTCGATTAAGTTTGCGGAGGGGTTTTATGACGGGTTGGGCTATGGGCGGAGTTACGCTGATGCCTTTGAGTTTGGATTGGTGGGGATTGGGGCGGAGGGGATACCAGAGGAGGAGACACCGGTTTTGCGGGTGAGGGGAGAAGTCGGAAGTTGGCAGTCGGAAGTCGGAAAGGGGGGACCCCCGGAGGGTGGGTATGGGCCACCAGTGGATCAAGCCAAATTCCCAACCAAAATCGTCCAAAAACGAATATTTGTTAGTTACAAGCGCAATGTCACCCCCGATGAGGCGGTCGCTCTGCAGCTGCATGAAGCGCTTCAGGACAGCAGCAATTCAGTGTTTATCGATCAGCAGATGCTGGTGGGTACACGCTGGGTAGAACAAATAGAAAACGAAATTCGGCAAGCGGATATCCTGATCGTTTTGCTCTCGGCCCAGTCGATAAATAGCGAAATGGTGCTGCAGGAAATCGAGCTGGCCCATAAGATTGCTGAGGATAATGGTGGCAGGCCCAGAATTTTGCCTGTGCGGCTCGCCTATCGGGAGCCTTTTCAGCATCCGCTCAGTGTGTATCTCAACCCGATTAACTGGGCGCTGTGGGATAGCGAAGCGGATACGCCAGGGTTGATTGCGGAGCTGCAGCAGGCAATAGCTGGTGGGGTGCTGTCCATCGACGAGCGACGTCAGCCAGAGGTGGTTAAGGTTGCGCCTCAGGACAAGATTCCCCAGCCGGTGCCGGTGGCCCAGCCGGAGTTGCCCGAGGGCACCATGGACACGGCCTCGGACTTTTATGTGGAACGGGATTGCGATCGCATCGCCCTAGGCGTAATTCAGCAGCAGGGGGTGACCATGACCATCAAAGGTCCCCGGCAGATGGGTAAAAGCTCATTACTCAACCGGGTGATGGAGGCCGCTGTTGGGGCTGGCAAGCAGATTGCCTTTCTAGACTTTCAGCTGTTTGACCGGGCCGCCTTACAGGATGCGGATGAGTTCTACCAGCAGTTTTGCTTTTGGCTGACGGATGAGCTGGATATGGACGACGAGGTGGAGGCTTACTGGAAGAAGAACCTGGGCAATCCGCAGCGGTGTACGCGCTATGTGGGGAAGCACATTCTACAAAATCTGGAGCAGCCGTTGGTGCTGGCGATGGATGAGGTGGAACGGATTTTTGATACGCCGTTTCGCAATGACTTTTTTAGTATGTTGCGCAGTTGGCACAATCAGCGGGCAACGAAAAAGATTTGGAAGCAGTTGGATCTCACCTTTGTCACATCGACGGAGCCCTATCAGCTGATTGCGGATTTGAACCAGTCGCCATTTAATGTGGGGGAAAATCTGCGGCTGCAGGACTTTGACGCCCAGCAGGTGCATCGACTAAATGCACTCCATGGTTCGCCATTGAGTGCGGTGGAAGAACAGCGATTAATGAAACTGGTGAATGGACATCCCTATTTGGTGCGCAAGGCATTGTACCTAGTGGCCAGTGGGCGCATGGCGGCACAGGACATGTTTGCCCAGGCGCGGGAAGAGCATGGTCCCTTTGGTGATCATTTGAAGTATCACCTGTTTCGCATGTATGGCAATAAGGAACTCGTCAGGGGGTTTTTGAAAATTCTTAAGGATCAGGTCTGCGAGGATGAAGTCCTATATTTTCGTCTCCATGGGGCAGGGTTAGTCTGTCGAGAAGGACAGTCAGTGTTTCCCAGGTGTCAGTTATATGCAGATTATTTTAGGGAGCATTTAGGATAAAAAAGACCGTAGGGTGGCACAGCCCACCAATCCGAGGTGAATGAATAGCGGGAGACCCACCCCGTTGCCCCTCCCAGGAGGGGATGAGGGTATCCATTTTAGGCAAATGAGAAGTGTAGTTCTGGACAACAAAGCAGATGTGTGAGGAGCTTTGACCATGGCAGGTTCGATCTATACCACTGGCGGCACCGTCCAGGCCGGAGGGGGCATCTATCTCTCCCGCAGGGCTGATGATGAGCTATTGCAGCTTTGTCGTGAGGGACAATTTGCCTATGTGCTCACCTCTCGGCAAATGGGAAAATCTAGCCTGATGGTGCAGACAGCGGCACGGCTGGAAGAGGAAGATGTTACTTCGGTGATTATCGACCTGACGAAGATTGGCACAAACGTCACGACAGAACAGTGGTACTTGGGACTGCTGACGGAAATTGATGAGAGCTTGATGCTCGATACGGATATTTTTGATTGGTGGGAAGAGAATGATCGTTTGGGTGTGACCCAGCGGCTGACTCGTTTTTTTGAGGAGATCCTTCTGAGGGAAGTGGAAGGGCGGATTGTGTTGTTTGTGGATGAGATTGATACGACGCTGAGTTTGGGGTTTACGGACGACTTTTTTATTGCGATTCGGTATTTTTATACGGCGCGGGCGCAGAAGGAACAGTTGGGACGACTGTCGGTGGTGTTGATTGGGGTGGCATCACCGGGGGATTTGATTAGTGATCCGCAGCGGACGCCGTTTAATGTGGGGCGCAGGGTAAACCTAACGGACTTTAGTTGGGATGAGGCCCAGGAATTGGGGGTGGGATTGAGTGTAGATCCGAGCAAGGCGCAGGAGATATTGCATTGGGTGATGCAGTGGACGGGGGGACACCCGTATTTGACCCAGCGGCTGTGTCAGGGGGTGGTGGAGAGTGAACGCACAGATTGGAGTGCGGCGGCGGTGGAGCGGCTGGTGGAGGATTTGTTTTTGCGGGCGGGGGTGCGGAATGATAATAACTTGTTGTTTGTGCGGGATATGTTGACCCAGCGGACGCCGAATGAGAATGGGGCATTGTATGAGGTGTTGACGACGTATGACGAGATTTGGCGCGAGCGGGAGTTGGTGCTGGATGAGGAGCAGTCGCTGATTAAGTCGCATTTGAAGCTGGCGGGGGTGGTGCGGCGGGATGAGCAGAAAGGGTCGCTGCATGTGAGTAATGCGATTTATCGGAGGGTGTTTGATCAGGGGTGGGTGAAGGAACACTTGCCGGTGAATTGGGTCAAGCGATTGCAAAGGGCGCGGGCAGCAATTGGTACTTTGGCTGCGGTGACGATAGTGGCGTTAACGTTTGGGGCTTGGGCTGTGTCGGCTCAAAGGAAGACTGATCAAGCACTTGACAGAGAGAAAATAGCACTCGCAGACGTCAAAGCACAAAAAAATAGAGCCGATGAAGAACGACAGCGAGCAGAAGATAATGCTGATATAGCTAGTAAAAATGAACAATTAGCAGAGGAGAAAGCTAAAGAAGCTGATAAGCAAGCACAAGAGGCAGAAAAGCAGGCTAAACGGGCGAAAGAACAAACGGCTATTGCGGAACAGCGACGTGCAGACGCGCAGGAAGCAACGCAACGGGCAGAGCAAGCTAGAACAGCAGAAGCTGAGCAACGACAAGCAGCAGAAATAGCCCAGCGGGCAGAGACTGAACAGCGGACAAAAGCAGAGACCAGCGCAAGAGACGCCAATGAACAGAAAGTTTTGGCGGAAAAGCAAACCCTAATCGCTCAAGAACAAACAATACTGGCTCAGGCCAATGGGTCTAAAGCTTTTTTGCTGGCCGAACAACCTTTACAAGGATTGACAACAGCGGTTGCAGCCTGGCAAACAGTGCAGGAGAAGAACATTACAGAAGCAAGTATTGCTGCACCTGCCAAAGCTGCACTGATGCAAGGCGTTTACAACAATAAAGCGTTTAACCTCAACAATCCCAACACACAGGATAATCCCTATCCACGTCGGGGCTTTCGCGAAAAAAATCAGCTCAAGTCCCATAGCTCTGGGGTCTTGAGTGTCGCCTTTAGCCCCGATGGCCAAACCATTGCCTCCGCCAGTGATGACCAAACCGTCAAACTATGGGATCGAAATGGCACCCTCCTCAACACCCTAGAAGGCCAT
>NZ_JAYGIG010000021.1:33073-54200 GCF_034932105.1 Leptothoe sp. PORK10 BA2
GGTCTTGAGTGTCGCCTTTAGCCCCGATGGCCAAACCATTGCCTCCGCCAGTGATGACCAAACCGTCAAACTATGGGATCGAAATGGCACCCTCCTCAACACCCTAGAAGGCCATAGCTCTGGGGTCAGGAGTGTCGCCTTTAGCCCCGATGGCCAAACCATTGCCTCCGCCAGTTCTGACCAAACCGTCAAACTATGGGATCGAAATCCAGAAAATTTAATGGCATGGAGCTGTAATTGGCTAAGGGATTATTTATTGAATAATCCCAACGGGCAAGAGGCTGCCAAGGAGGGTGTTTGCCAAGACTATTTACCTCGTAGCAGCACATTCCAGGAGACTTTATTAGGCAAATTCATCGATTGGATCAATGGATAAACAACAGCATTAAAACGTGGCGAAACCCAATGAATAGTTTCCCCATGGTGGACCCTACCCACCCGCCGGGTTATCCCACCAACGATCCCGCAATCATGCCCCCCAACAACACAAACCCAAGAATCACATTCTGCCGAAAAATCTGACCATACACATGGGCAGGCTGTCGCTGATGCCGCAGCTTCCGGTAATGCATCAACCACATGCCACAGGCAATGGCCCAAGTCACCATATAGAGTGGCCCCAAACCCTCATACACCCCTAACCACAACAACAAAATTCCAGTACCCATAAACAGCAACCCCACCACCTCGGGCGTACTAGACCCAAAAAAGCGAGCGCTAGAATTTACCCCCAGCTGCTTGTCATACTTGCGGTCAGGAATTGCATAGACCGTATCAAACCCGAGGGTCCACAGCACCGTCGCCCCACACAATAACCAAGCCCCCAAATCCAACCGGCCAGATACCGCACTCCAAGGAATCAACACCGCAAACCCCCAGGCAATGGCCAGCACCAACTGCGGCACCGGAAACACCCGTTTCGCCAGCGGGTATAACACAATCACCGGAGACGCCAACGCACAAAGCAAAATACTCAACGGATTGAGATATAGGGCAAAGCCAATGGCACAGAGAAAGGACACCACGGCAATCACAATGCCCGTTCTCACCGTCAAGGCCCGAGAAGCTAGGGGCCGGTTTCGGGTCCGTTCTACCTGGGGGTCAATGTTGCGATCCCATAGATCATTCACCACACAGCCCCCGGCACTGGTGGCCAGGCTGCCGCAAATAATCACCGCCAGCAGCAACGTATCTGGCTTCCCCTCAGCCGCTACAAACAGGGACCACAGGGCAGGCACCATCAGGATCAAACGGCCCGTGGGCTTATCCCAACGCATGAGTCGGATGACCGTTTTCCACGTAGGTTCGACAATGGACGAAGACGGAGGCATGAATTGCAGGGAATTAGGGTTAGATAGTCTGTCTTAAGGATATCTTTCTAATTGCCCGCTGGGGAAGAGGTTTTGAAGAAGATGGACGAGGGGATGAAGCGCAAGGTGGAAAGGGAGCAAGGGGCAAGGGGCAATCGGCATTTAGCAACCGTGTCGGCTTAATGACATGGATTAATTATATTTATATACACCAAAAATACGCCTAAGACATAGATAGAGGGGCTGATGAGGCTGCGGCATCAAACCACAGAAAATAACTGATCGCACCTTCAAATAATCGTTTTCTTTATCCATAACCATTGGTTATGACCATAAAGCTTAGCTATATTTTTATAAATCAGTCTAAACACCTCCCGATATTATGGTTAATATAACCATAATATAAACCACGGTTTCCCATGCTCAACGATTTGTCACTACTCATGCAGCCCGATGACTATGGCCTGCTAACCGATTTGTACCAGCTGACCATGGCGGCCTGCTATGTGGGGGAAGGGCTAGACCAACGGCGGGCCAGCTTTGAACTGTTTGTGCGCCGCCTACCCCCAGGGTTTGGCTATTTGATCGCGGCAGGGCTGGCTTCGGCCCTGGACTATTTGGAAAATTTTCGCTTTACCGCTGAGCAGCTGACGGCCCTAAAGGCGACGGGCATTTTTGCTGGGGCACCGGCTGAGTTTTGGAGTCTGTTGGCTAGTGGTCGGTTTTCTGGGGATGTGTGGGCCGTCCCAGAGGGCACCGTCATCTATGCCAATGAACCGATTTTGCGGGTGGAAGCGCCCCTGTGGCAGGCCCAGATTGTGGAGACCTATTTGCTCAATGCCATTAACTACCAAACCCTAATTGCGACGCGGGCCGCTCGGTTACGGGATGTGGCGGGGCCAGATGCCACCCTGTTGGAATTTGGCACCCGGCGGGCCTTTAGTCCCCAGGGAGCACTGTGGGCTGCACGGGCGGCTTTGGCGGGGGGCATAGATGCTACTTCGAATGTGCTGGCGGCTCTGAAGCTGGGGCGGAAACCGATGGGCACCATGGCCCACGCCCTGGTGATGGCGATTTCCGCCTTGGAAGGGAGTGAGACGGATGCCTTTGAGGCGTTTCATCGCTATTTTCCTGGGGCACCGTTGCTGATTGATACCTATGACACGGTGGCGGCGGCAAAGCGCTTGGGACAGGCACCGCCGAAAAAGTTGGCCGGGGTGCGGTTGGACTCGGGGGATCTGGTAGCCCTATCCCAGCAGGTGCGGCAAGCACTGCCTGGGGTGCCTATTTTTGCCAGTGGGGATCTGGATGAGGGGGAGATTCTGCGACTGAAACAGGCCAACGCCTGCATTGATGGGTATGGGTTGGGGACAAAACTGGTGACGGGCAGTCCGGTGAATGGGGTGTATAAACTGGTGGATATTGATGGTATTCCGGTGATGAAGGAGGCTAGTGGCAAGCTCACTTACCCTGGGCGCAAGCAGATCTTTCGCACTGCAGCGGGGGATCGCCTCGGGCTGGTGACGGAAGAGACGCCCACAGATATATCCGCAGCCACACCCACAGAGGTGTCAACCAACGGGCAAACCGAGGCAGAAGCACTCTTAATTCCCGTCATGCGCCATGGAGAACGGATCGGGGGCGTGGAAACCCTGGAGATAATTCGCCAGCGGGCTACTGAGTCTGTGGCCCAACTGCCCGTTGCCGTTAGGGATGTGAACAATCCCGTGGTGCCCCAGGCAGAGATTTCGAATGCATTGCAGGCGCTGACCGATTGCACGCGCCGCGGTCAACTCGCTACTGTTAGTTAAGGCTCTTGCACCATGAATCATCCACCTAACAGTTTGATGGGAGACGTTGATGAATTTCGATTGTCCGTGATTATGCCACCCGTCAGTCCCCGCCGGGTGGCCCTGTTTGGCACCAGTGCCGATCCGCCCCACAACGGCCATCGCAGTATTGTGGCCACCTTGGGCTATCAGTTTGACTATGTGGCGGTGTGGGCCTCGGATAACCCTTGGAAAACAGACCAGTCGCCCATTGCCATGCGCATGGACATGCTGGGGTTAGCGATTGCTGATTTGCATACCCCCGGCCAGACTCAGTTGCATCCGGAGCTGAGCCATCCCTATACGGCGGTTACCTTGGAACGGGCGCGCCGACTGTGGCCCCAGGCTGAGTTTACTTTTGTGATTGGGGCGGATTTGGTGAAGCAGTTGCCTAGCTGGTATCGGGCGGCGGATGTGATCCGGTGGGCGAAGATTTTGGTCTTTCTCCGTCCGGGCTATGAGCTGAATGAGGAGGATCTGGGGGCGTTGAGGGCCTATGGAGCGGAGGTTGCGATCGCAACTCCCCTCACCCAGCACCACATTTCTTCCAGCACCCTGCGCCAA
Organism: Leptothoe sp. PORK10 BA2; assembly: GCF_034932105.1. Lineage (NCBI taxonomy): Bacteria > Bacillati > Cyanobacteriota > Cyanophyceae > Nodosilineales > Cymatolegaceae > Leptothoe > Leptothoe sp. PORK10 BA2. Next base: position 36,777 of record NZ_JAYGIG010000021.1, read on the forward strand.
GGCTATCCCCAACACCCCGAAGAGATTCCCGCTGTCGTGCAAGCCTACATCCAACAAAACAACCTGTACCCATGCCCGGCAAACACTCCGACCACCCCCTAGCCGACTTTAAAGTCGGCATTGACAATGTCATCTTCTCGGTGGACACCGAGCAAAATCGGCTGTTGGTGCTTCTGGTCATGCGCCATGAAGCACCCTTTTTAGGCCAGTGGTCCCTACCGGGCACCCTGGTCCGCCAAGGCGAATCCCTCGAAACGGCCTCTTACCGCATTCTCTCGGAAAAGATCCGGGCCAAAAATCTCTATGTGGAACAACTTTACTCCTTTGGTGGCCCCAAACGAGACCCCCGCGAAGCGGAAAATGCCTATAACGTGCGCTATCTCTCCGTCAGCTACTTTGCCCTGGTGCGCTATGCCGAAGCAGAACTGATTGCCGATGGGGTAAGCGGCATTGCCTGGTATCCCCTAGCCCATTTGCCCGACCTAGCCTTTGACCATCAGGAGATTCTCTCCTATGGCACCATGCGCTTGCGCAACAAGGTTAAATATAGCCCCGTCGCCTTTGATGTCTTGCCCGAAATGTTTACCCTGAGTGCTCTATACCAGGTGTATGTCACCATTTTGGGGGAAGATTTTTCCGACTACTCCAACTTTCGTACCCGGCTGCTGAAGCTAGGTTTTTTAACCGATACGGGCATTAAAACTTCCCGTGGTGCGGGACGTCCCGCCAGTCTCTATCGGTTTGATGCCGATGCGTTTGAGCCGTTAAAAGATAAGCCCATGGTGTTTGTTTAATCAGTTCTATTCTTTTTACTCTTTTGTACTACCTTTTACTATTTTTGAACTATGAAACTTGCGATCGCACAGCTCAATCCCACCGTCGGTGACCTCACCGGCAACGGTCAACAGATTTTAGCCGCCGCCTGCCGCGCAGCAGAACAAGGGGCACAGTTGTTACTCACCCCCGAACTCTCCCTCTGTGGCTATCCCCCCAGGGATTTGCTGCTGCGTCCAGGATTTATTCAACAGAGCCAAACCGTCCTCACCCAGGTGGCCCAGGATCTCCCCCCCGGCTTAGCCGCCCTGGTAGGGGTGGCCCAGTCCAACCCTGGGGCCCAGCAAAAGGGCGAAAAGCCCCTCTATAACAGCATGGCCCTATTGGAAAATGGCACCATCAAAGCCCTATTCCACAAACGGCTGCTGCCCACCTACGACGTATTTGACGAAGATCGCTATTTTGAGTCCGGCACCCAACCCAACCACTTTTTCCTAGCAGATGGCAACCAATCCCTCCACATCGGTGTGACCATTTGCGAAGATCTATGGAACGAAGATGGCTTTTGGGGCCAGCGAGCCTATGAAGTAAATCCCACCGCTGAGGTGGTAGCAGTGGGGGTGGACCTGGTAGTGAACCTATCGGCCTCCCCCTTTACGGTGGGTAAACAAATGCTGCGAGAGAAAATGATTACCCACGCCGCCCGCCAGCACAGCTGCCCCATTGTGTATGTCAACCAGGTAGGTAGCAACGACGATCTAATTTTTGACGGCTGTAGTGTGGCCATGGATCGCCAAGGGGCCGTGGTTAGCCGTAGCCGTGGGTTTGAAACAGCCCTCCAGGTGGTGGACTATGACATGGCCCAACGGGATTTGCAGCCTGCTGCCATGGCCCCCTTGCTGGACACCCCCGAGGCGGAAATATGGTCTGCCCTCGTGCTAGGGGTCAAAGATTACAGCCAGAAATGCGGCTTTACCAAGGCCGTGGTAGGTCTCAGCGGTGGCATTGACTCGGCTTTGGTAGTTGCGATCGCCGCCGCCGCCCTCGGCCCAGACCATGTACTCGGGGTACTCATGCCCTCCCCCTATAGCTCTGACCACTCCATCAGCGATGCCGAGAAACTGGCCCATAACCTAGGCATTAGCACCCAGACATTGCCCATAGGTGATCTCATGGCAAGCTACGACAACACCTTTCACGATTTCTTTGCCGGCACCGACCCCGGCGTCACCGAAGAGAATCTCCAGTCTCGCATTCGGGGCAACCTACTCATGGCCATCGCCAACAAATTTGGCCATCTGCTCCTCTCCACCGGCAACAAATCCGAAATGGCCGTCGGCTACTGCACCCTCTATGGCGACATGAATGGCGGTCTCGCCGTCATTGCCGATGTCCCCAAGACAAAGGTTTACAACCTCTGCCACTGGTTAAACCACAGCATCCAAAACAAGCTTCCCCTAGGTCTGATCGAACCCACCGGCCAAGCTGAAATCATCCCCAACAATATTCTCACCAAACCCCCCAGTGCCGAACTGCGCCCGGGACAAGTAGACCAAGACTCCCTCCCCGCCTACGACATCCTAGACGACATCCTAGAGCGGCTGATCCAACACCACCAGTCCACCACCGACATCGTCGCCGCAGGCCACGACCCCAATGTGGTCAAAAGAATTGTCCATCTCCTCACCCGTGCCGAATTCAAACGCCGCCAGGCCCCACCAGTACTCAAGGTCACCGACCGCGCCTTTGGCCTCGGCTGGCGCATGCCCATCGCCAGTAAGTGGAGTACGTAAAACGAATCCCGTTCATGGCGATCGCCAGCCGGTGGAGTCAGGACCTTTACTGTCTCGGAGAGGTTGTCCACGGACGATAACCCGCACGGACACATTGCGTCAGGGCCTGATCCACAGCCAACTGAGCCTGATCACTGAGGTCCACAACGCAGATACCATAGCGCTCAGGCAATAAACTCCGGCTGCAATGTTCCAATGCATTCACCGAAGGCTGTTCCAACAGGGCACTATGAATATCCAAGGTACAGGTGGCCACTTCGTCCGGACGACGGGAGCGCTCACAGCCCTCTAACGCATCCTCGACACCAATGCCCGTTTCCTGACTAACATCCACCACACATTCACCTAGGGTGCCAGGAAAACGAGCCCCGGCACAGCTAGCAGCCGCTGACCCAGTCGCCAGACCAGCGGCCGTCAAATCGGCCACACATTGACCATAGTTAGCATCATCCAACCCATAGCTAGGCAAAGCCACTAGGGAAGCTGTGGCAAATCCCAAGGCCACTGGTGCCAACAATGAACGACCAAGACCACGGCAGGCAATAAAAATAGGAGTCATCTTAATCATTTTCAATCGAGCTATTGGAACAAACATGGCTATACCGCATTAGGTACACTTCATCCGCTGCAAACGCTACGGTGTGTAGTTTACAAACGGCCTATCCTGGCATAGTAGTCGTTGAGTAAACTTTGTCCACGTCCACCCTGGTATTCTGCCACGGCATCCTGTCCATGACATCCTGCCATCGGGGATAAGACAAGTTTTAACTTAGACATGGTTTAGGAGAGCGGTATTTTTGTAATCATTGCCCTTTGAAACCCTGATCTAATCTACAGTGAATAAGTTACAAACACGAGCTGATGGTGGGTTAGCCGATGACCTGTTCTATTCTATCGACACAGAAAATCAGCAACGACACCCGTAATAATTGCACAAACGATCTAGAGGGTCTTTAACATGCATCTGAGTGAAATCACCCATCCTAACCAGTTGCATGGCTTGTCTGTGAAACAGTTAGAAGCCATTGCCCAGGAAATTCGAGAAAAGCATCTACAAACCGTGGCCACTAGCGGCGGGCATCTGGGGCCAGGTTTGGGCGTAGTCGAGCTAACCCTAGGGCTGTATCAAACCCTTGATCTAGATCGTGACAAAGTCACCTGGGATGTGGGGCACCAAGCCTATCCCCACAAGCTAATTACAGGCCGGTACCACGATTTTGATTCCCTCCGTCAAAAAGATGGCGTGGCAGGCTACCTCAAGCGCTGCGAAAGTAAATTTGATCATTTTGGCGCAGGGCATGCCTCCACCAGCATTTCCGCCGCCCTCGGCATGGCCATTGCCCGCGATCTCCAAGGGGATGACTACAAGGTGGTGGCCATCATCGGGGATGGTGCCCTCACCGGAGGCATGGCCCTAGAAGCCATTAACCATGCCGGTCATCTACCCGACACCAATCTGGTGGTGGTACTGAATGACAATGAAATGTCCATTTCGCCTAATGTGGGGGCCATTCCCCGATACCTCAATAAGATTCGCCTGAGTCCCCCGATGCAGTTCCTCAGCGATAACCTGGAGGAACAACTCAAGCAACTTCCGTTTGTCGGTGATTCCTTTAGCCCAGAACTAGACCGGGTGAAAGAAGGCATGAAACGGCTGGCCATGTCCAAAGTGGGTGCGGTCTTTGAAGAACTAGGCTTTACCTACATGGGTCCGGTGGACGGACACAACTTAAGCGAACTGATCAACACCTTTAAAGAAGCCCATGCCAAAGGGGGGCCGGTCCTGGTCCATGTGGCTACGATCAAGGGAAAAGGCTACGAGATCGCTGAGAAGGACCAGGTGGGATACCATGCCCAGTCACCCTTTAACCTCACCACAGGCAAAGGCTATCCATCGAATAAACCCACCCCGCCCCAATATGCCAAGGTATTTGCCGAAACCTTGGTGAAACTAGCCGAAAATAATCCCAAAATCGTCGGCATTACAGCGGCCATGGCCACCGGTACCGGCCTCGATAAGCTCCAGGCAGCCCTGCCCAAACAATATATTGACGTGGGCATCGCCGAGCAGCATGCGGTTACCTTAGCCGCTGGCCTAGCCTGTGAAAATATGTACCCAGTAGTCGCCATTTACTCCACCTTTCTCCAGCGGGCCTACGACCAGATCATCCATGACGTCTGCATTCAAAATCTGCCGGTATTTTTCTGCCTCGATCGGGCGGGCATTGTCGGAGCCGACGGTCCCACCCACCAGGGCATGTACGATATTGCCTACCTACGTTCTATCCCCAACATGGTGGTCATGGCCCCCAAGGATGAAGCCGAACTACAGAAGATGGTGGTCACGGGGGTTGAATATACTGATGGTCCTATTGCAGTCCGCTACCCCCGTGGCAGCGGCCACGGTGCGCCCCTGATGGAAGAAGGCTGGGAAGCCGTACCCATTGGCAAAGGTGAAGTGCTGCGTCAGGGGGACGATCTACTGCTCGTGGGTTACGGTGCCATGGTTTACCCCACCATGCAAACAGCAGAGATCCTGAGCGAGCATGGCATTGAAGCCACTGTGATTAATGCTCGATTTGTCAAACCCCTGGACGAGGAACTGATCGTGCCCCTAGCGCAAAAAATTCAGCGCGTGGTGACCATTGAGGAAGGTTGCCTCATGGGCGGTTTCGGCTCGGCCGTGGCAGAGGCCCTGCTGGATCAAAATGTTAACGTCCCCATTTTCCGGTTAGGTGTGCCCGACATTCTGGTGGATCATGCGACTCCAGACCAGGCCAAAACAGCCCTAGGGATGACACCGGCCCAAATGGCGGAGAAAATTCTCAAGCGATTTTCCCTAGCCCAGCTGCAGCTGGCCAACATTGGATAAATCGGTCTAGAAACCTGAAGCAGACAGGGGGCAGGTTCTAGAAACCTTCTGTCTCCTGTTTTTTGGTGGAACGTCTAATATTTCAATATTTCTTAATATCTCAAAATGGGATGGCATTGACCGATTGATCCCCCTTAGTGAGTCATACTTTTGGCGTTTTGAGTAGCTTGTCGTCGCGGCTGTCTCTGACCCCGTCTACGTCGTAGGGTTGTCCCTGCTACGGCCGGCATCAGGGCAATCGGGGAAATCGGCAAACTTGGATTCTGTCGAGACCGCCTGACCGTAGGCAATATAGTCAGACCAAAACATAAATCCACAAACCATAGTCCCAGGGCCACCAGCAACATGATCACGCTCAATAAAAAGATGCCCATCGCCCCCATCACCAGGGCATTGCTGGCAATCATGGAGCGGAGGGTCAACCCCCCTAAACTCACCAACATCCCCAGCAGGGCCACCGCTGTCAGCACAAAACTGACATAGGCGGCGCGACACCGGCGACGCACGGCCCGAGTGGCGACACTCCCGGCTCGCAACCAATGCCACCGCAGCCACGCGACCAATGTGACGGCGGTAACGATAATAACCATCAACACATTATTTATGAGCAGTGAAATGAGCTGACCCGTTTGAACAGATGACATCACAACCAGACCTCAATTGTTTAACCGACTACTTGATTAGCCCATCAAGTAGTTCAATTGTACTATTATAATTTGCTCATGACTCCAGCATGGGAGAAAAGTCACCTGGGTGGTATTGTTGATGCGTGTTTGCCCTTGATTAACTAAAAAATTGACAGCAAACGCTCCTGAAAGGCAGTTTTCGACTAATTTTAGGCATGGCTAATCATGTAGTTCGGTCGTCCATGAACGTAAAGTCACACCAAAGCAAGCTTGGACTCTACTGTTTACTAGGCACTCTTGCCTGTGGGCTAACGATTGTTTGTAAGCTAGCCATTGTTTGGAGTGTGGACTCCTATCTGTATTCGCTACCCATCGTGGGGGGGGTACTGGCCAGCCTCGAAGTGGCTGAGATCTCTAGCCCGATTTTATTGGCCCTGTTAGGGCTCATGTTGGGGGCGCTCACCTATTACCTCCCCGCTAATGTCAACCTGGGCGTACGCTTGCTATTTTTGGGTTTCGCCCTGCCCTTAGTCTTACTCTTGGGCCATAAGGTGCGCCATCGCATTTGGGTACAGCAGGTGGCCACCCAAGAAAGTTTATCTATCAGTCAGTCCCAGCAGGTGACTGATACATTTTTGCAACGGGAAACCTCAAAGTCTGGAATCATAGGGTTTTATTGGTATACGGCCGATCGGGCCACACCTCCCCTGCGGTTAAGTAATCTGGAAACGACTAACGATATCGACTCACTGCAAGAGCAGGTGCTTGATTTGGGGAAGCGTCAGAGTGGTCTATTGGGCCTAGCTTTTAGTTTTTATAACTGGCTCTTTGCCAGTGCCGGTTGGGGCATTCGTGCTATCTATGCATTACTGTCTGGATTTATGGGGTTGTCATATTTCTTTAAAGGGCAGGAGTGGGCCGGACGTCAGCGCCGTCGTTAACCCAAGGACTTGTCCATCATGATGTCTCGTACTGCAGCTTTGGTTCTTGCGGGGGGTCCCCAATGATGTCTCGTACTGCAGCTTTGGTTCTTGCGGGGGGTCCCTAATGATGTCTCGTACTGCAGCATTAGTTCTTGCCGGGGGGCAAAGTCGTCGCATGGGCCAGGATAAGGCTCTCTTATCCTGGCCCACCGAGCCTCAAGCCACACCAGTCCCATCAGCTACACCGACGGCGGCTACCACCTTATTACATCAGGTCTGCACGGTGGCCCAAGCCTGTAGCAGTGTCACCTATGTCCTGACACCATGGCCAGAGCGCTATGGCCATTTACTGTCGGACGCTATCCGGTTGTTGCCAGAACCCACCGTGGGAAATGGCCCCCTAGGGGCCCTGGCACAGGGCTGGTCTATGATTTTGCAGGATGACCGCCAGCCAGGGCCCGACTGGTTACTGGTGTTGGCTTGCGACATGCCAGCTCTGGATGTGCCCACCCTGCAAAGATGGCAGCAGAGCTTGGTAGATATGGCTGGATCTAGCGAGATGGCTGGAGCTAGGGAGAACGAAAGGCCGATCGCATCTTTACCTAGACACAACCAGCGCTGGGAACCCCTGTGTGGGTTCTACCACCGTCGCTGTATTCCTAGTCTGGAAAATGCCTTGGCCAATAATGTGCGCTCATTTCAACGGTGGCTGACCGATGAAAATGAGCGAGTTACACCGCTATCGGTAGAAAATTCTCATATATTACAAAACTGCAATACTCCTGGACAATGGCAGCAGTTTTTAGATCGATTAGGAGATAGAAACCCATATCCAGCTTGACAAAACCAGTCTTTTTTCAATGTTAAGCTGTGTGATCTTTTCCCAAACTGCATCCGGCATTGGGACCATAAACCCTTATATTTAAGATTAACGTTTGTTAAATTTCCTCATATTCTGGAGATTCTCAAGTGGCGATTCCTCTGCTGAACTACTCACCAGTTACCCAAAATTCTCGGGTTCAGGGCTATGAAATTCCTGGGGATGATCAGCCTAAGATTTATTCAACTCAGAATATTCTGTCTTCGACTGATATCGACGATCTGATTGGGGCGGCCTATCGTCAGATCTTTTTCCATGCATTTAAGTCCGACCGTGAGCCATTTCTAGAGTCCCAACTGCGCAGCAATCAAATTACTGTGCGTGACTTTGTCCGTGGTTTGCTATTGTCCGATACTTACAACCGTGCCTTTTATGGCATGAACAGCAACTACCGCTACGTAGAACAGACTGTTCAGCGGGCCCTTGGGCGTGACGTTTTTAATAAGCAAGAAACCTTAGCTTGGTCCATTATTGTTGCCAGCAAGGGTAATGCCAGCTTTATTGATGCGGTTCTTAGCAGCGAAGAGTATCTGGATAACTTTGGCGACGATATTTTGCCTTACCAGCGCCGTCGCGTGCTACCTACTCGTAGTGCAGGTGAACTGCCGTTCAACATTAAGTCACCCCGTTACGACGAATACTATCGCTCTATTCTGGGCTTTCCCCGGCCTGTCTTCCAGAGCAGCATCCGTCGCTTTATTCCTCAGGAGCAGCAGCCCAAGCCTGGTAGCCCTGCCCTGTTCATGGACATGGTGCGTGGCATGAGTAACAGTCAGCCACTGCCATCCCAACGGGTATCGGCCGTTGGTGTGAACTTTAGGTCTGGCGTTCCTTACCGCAAAGTTGATTTCCCCATCAACGACCCGGTAGCCGCCGCCGCTGTGGAGAAAGCTAAGCAGGGTGCTTAGTTATAGCTAGCAGTTTCTATTTTGAAAAGCAGTGCTTTTACAAGCACTGCTTTTTTTGTGCTACTTAGACCTTGCCTGGGGTATGGAGAAAAGCAGCCATAGTCCTATCGTTGGCGCAAGCGGTGTAGTAGGGTTTCAAAATTGGGCGGCAGCGGTGCGATCGCAACCACCAACTCCCCCGTAACTGGATGGGTCAGGGTCAGCTTGTGCGCATGGAGCGCCTGTCCAGAAAGTTTTACCCCCACGGAACGGCCTATACCATAAACCGTATCCCCCACAATCGGGTGCCCCATCATGGCACTGTGCACCCGAATTTGGTGGGTGCGTCCAGTTTCTAACCGATAGTGCACCAGGGTATAGTTGCCTATCCGTTCCTGGATTCGCCAGTGGGTGACCGCCCGTCGTCCACCTTGTTCCACGGGCACCACCGCCATTTTCTTCCGATCTTTGGGATGACGACCAATGGGGGCATCCGCCGTACCCCAAGCCTGATCCTCTGGCAGTTTGGGTACCCCAAAAACCATGCCCAAATAGTCCCGCTGGGTCGTTTTTGCCTGGATTTGGGCCTGGAGTTGACGTAGCGCCGTCTCCGTCTTCGCCACCACCATGGCCCCCGTCGTATCCTTATCCAAACGATGGACAATGCCGGGGCGCTGCACCCCGCCCACCCCCGTCAGCTGGTCGCCGCAGTGGGCCAAAATCGCATTGACCAAGGTGCCATTGGGATGACCTGGAGCTGGATGCACCACCATGCCCGCCGGTTTGTTCACCACCACCAGGGACTCATCCTCATACAAAATATCCAGGGGAATCGCCTCGGCAATTAGCTCAAAAGGTTCCACCGCCGGAATGGTCAGCTGTAGGTAATCCCCAGCATTAACCGTGATTTTTTTATTGGTACAGGGCTGATCATTAATGCTGAGTGCCCCCTGCTCAATTAACTTTTGAATCCGGTTACGGGATAAATCACAATGTTGAGCCAGCCACCGATCAATCCGTTCCCCTGCTGCATCGGTCACCGATAGCGCCATCACACCGCCGTCTTCGCCGTCCGCATCACCCGCGTCTTCATAGTCCATCGTCCAGTCATCCATAACACCTGCATCCTATTTCCCCCTGTCCCATTAACCTTGAATAGTCGCCCAATGGGGAGAATGCATGGGGGAGGCAGAAGCGAAGGTTTCATAGAGATTGACAACGCGGCCGATGATTGCGATCGCAGGAGCCTCAAACTGCTGCTCCTCCACCTGCTGCACAATCGTAGCCAAGGATCCAATCAGCTCCTCCTGCTCGGGTCGAGTCCCCCACCGCACCAGGGCCACCGGTGTCTCCACCGCCAGCCCCGCCATCGTCAGTTCTGATACGATATTCGACAAGTTATGCACTCCCATGTAAATCACAATCGTCTCCGACCCCTGGGCCAGGGCTGACCAATTCACCTGGGGACGATATTTCCCCGTCGATTCGTGGCCCGTCACAAAGGTGACCGACGAACTGTAATCCCGGTGGGTGACCGGAATGCCCGCATAGGCCGGAGCCGCAATCCCCGCCGTAATCCCCGGCACCACCTCCACCTCAATGCCGAGTGCCATCAACCCCATCATTTCCTCACCACCACGACCAAACACAAAGGGATCTCCCCCCTTGAGCCGCACCACCACCGCATGCACCTTAGCCTGCTCAATCAACAGTTGAGTGATGTCAGCTTGGGTCATGGAATGCCGACCACGACGCTTACCTGCGTCAATCACCTGGGCCCGATCACTAATCATCGCCAAAATGGGTGGGCTAACCAAGGCATCATGAATCACCACATCCGCATGATCCAACAGCCCCTTAGCCTTAATCGTCAGCAACCCTGGATCACCCGGACCCGCTCCCACCAGATAAACTTTGCCAAATGTGGCCTGGGTAAGGTTATGAGACATATCAATTGAGCGGAGATTGAAGGAAGTTGAATATCCATTGATTGTGACAAACTTACCCGGCGTATTTTGCCACAATCAACACAGCGTAAGCGCGGGTCTTACCAATGCTGCTTAAGACATTCTTAACCTTAAGCCATAATCACCGAATTTATAGCCACCAGATTTCCTTTAAAGACCCCCCTCCCCAGGTCAAAAACACCTGGCCTTAGTTTTTTGGACAGCAGAAAAATCTACTAGCACTGCAACTAGATACCTCTAGCCATAAACATCCGTCTTTTTGTGACCCAAGGTCTCCACCACCAAATTCGCCACATCGGCCATCGCCCCCAAGGGCGGCAATAACCGCACCGTTGTCCTCGGGAAACGCTCCGCTAACTCTTCCGTCAGATGGGCCACCGCATCGGTCGTACTGCCCGCAAACAAGAAATACGGAAAAATAGTTACCGTGGAACAGCCCTGCTGCATCAGGGCAATCACCTGGTTTTCAATGTCCGACTCTGTAGTCCAGTAGGCAACCGCTGTACCCAAGGACTTGGCCAGGGCATCCACCGCCCGGTTACCCCGGACCCGTCGGCTACCGTGGGCCACCAGTAAACGTCCAGCCTCAGGAGACTGGGAAAAGCGATGGGCAATCAAATCAGATATTTGCTGATGCCCACCAATATGCGCCCCTAGCTCCACATCAATCACTCCAGCCAACTCGGTTTGCGCCAGAGCCACAGCTGCAGGGATATCTTCCATCACATGCTTACCCCTCAGCAAAAATAGCGGCACCAGGCATAGCCGCTTAATCCCCGCCGAACTCAGGCGTCGACCAAATTCACAAATCTGTTGGTGTAACGGCAAAAGACCGAATTCTAGAACAGCGGTGCCCACCATCAGGCGATCCTCGGGTAAACGCACCGGAGAGCTATTAAAAGAGCTGTTAGCCGATACTTTAGGTATGGGGACAGTGGTCACCACACCACCAACCACGCCATCCTTACCAATGGCCTTACGCACATGAGCCCGCGCCCCAAAAACCGTCATTCCAGACGGATCGGTTTTAGCCCCAAGGATCCCTAAGGGTTGACTGCTCCACGGACTGATTAGAGACGGATTGAGCCGCTCCCGCACCAACTGTGCCAGCCGATTAATCGCTGCCTGATGCCGAGGGTCACGACTACCATGGGAAATCAGAAGATAAGCTGTAGATGTCACGAGATGTTTTTAAATTAAGACTGTCAAGGGAAAAAATCTTGGGCACATACCGCCGTCTGTTGAACAGACTGACAACCACTCCACACACACCTGATAACGTTGTTAAGCAACTTTAATGACTACCAAAAGGATATCAGCCCTAGTTTGACCCTAGCCAATTGAAACAGCTGACCGGAAAAACCAGCTGACCCACCCACTATAGTAGTGTCTATGGAATTTAGTCAGAATTCTGTTGTGGTTGATGCTAAACCATGGCCAAGTTGCAACCAGTCGCTTTCCCTAAGCCACAACGTCTCTAGGCCAAACCCGACCGTTTTGCAGATGGCTAAGTTTATTGCTGGCATTTTTGCCGTAATCCACGACCAAGATTTGCTTAGTAATCCCAGCTCCCCTAGGGACTAACGCTTGAACAGCAAACTATTCAGGAAAACCATGTCTATCGATTAACAGAGATGATATTATAGAAATCCAAATTATGGCGAGCGTAGCCAAGTGGTTAAGGCAGTGGTTTGTGGTACCACCATTCGCGGGTTCGACCCCCGTCGTTCGCCCTTCTCTTAAATGACCAAATAAATAACCAAAATACCCCATCAATATGCCGATCAAGGCATCTAAAGCGATGATTTGCGTCGTTCTATCTGCAGTTGCTTAGGGGCTAGAGCACAGAGCAACAGCACGTAAATCAATACGCTTGCCCCTAGATAGATGGCTATACCATCATGGCCAGTTGGGTTATTCACTATAGCCGAAGGCTCAGATGGAGTTGATGCGATGTGTGTTGATTCCATAGCGGTTTTGCAGCTTCTCACCATAACTGATGGACGAATGGACTAGAAAACATCTCCACCTAACGGCTTTCTAAAGGAGGGTGATTCAACATTCCCAATTAGAGTCCAATATTCCCAATTAGATTTTCAAAGATCAAAAATCCCCGGTTTAGGAAACGGCTCCGTAATATCCGACATCATAGATTTCTGATGTCCAGGACCATACCCTTATTTAGTAGATGTTAATTACACCATAAATTAACCGGTGTAAGCATAATTCTATTTGCCATATTGCTTAATGTTTTGCAGAGGGACTTATAAATAATCAAAAAATACTGATGTATTATTTTTAAGCACCAGCATTATCGGCTCAAAGCTCGCTGGAGATGGCTTTTAAAGCCGTATTTGCCATAAAAACCGTGATCTAAAAAGCGGTCTTTTTCTTACATTTATTCCTTTTAAAGACCGCCGCCTAGCCTTATTTTTTATACTATTGACTGCTCAGATTTAAGAACAGGAATTTCCCCCGATAGATGCCTGCCAAAATCTCCCCAGGCGACGTCTATGACGGTCGGGCTGCTGTTGCAAAGTTAATATGGCTTTGGACCACCGTTCATCACTAACCTATGCCATGGTGTAATACTTCGCGCTGCGAATCGCCACATATCGGGAAATTGATGTATCCTTGCTGGGAAATTGGCACGCGCTTGGATTAGAACGCTTTACAGGGTCACATGGCACAAATTTTTATCTCGGCAGGCCACGGTGGATTTGAAAATGGGATCCAGGATCTGGGGGCAAAGATCGATAACATCACTGAAGCCCAGGAAATGATCCGCATTCGGGATCTGATCGTACCGGAGTTGCGATCGCGAGGTTTCCAAGTCCTCTCCGTCCCCGATGACCTGAGTCTGCAGCAAAGCATCGACTGGATCAATGCCCGTAACCAAACGGGGGATATTGCCCTAGAGATCCATGTCGGTGCCTTTCAAAATACCGATGTTCGGGGCGCCACTTCCTATTACATCGCCAACAATGACGCCCGCAAGGCCCATGCCGAGCTGATGTTACTGGCCTTGATGCGTCGTGTACCCCAGCTGCCCAGCCGGGGAGCCAAACCCGACACAGCCGCAGGCATGGGCCGTCTAGCCTTTTGTCGTCTGGTAGAACCGCCCTCCCTGTTAATGGAACTGGGCTATTTGAGCAATGAGCGAGATCGCAGCATGCTCCTCAGCCGTCGCCGGGACTTTGCCCTCGGTCTGGCTGACGGTCTAGCCTCCTGGAGCCGGGCCACCAATGGCACCCCCGAACCCAGCAGCCCGGCGGCATCCGAATTTCCCACGGTCAACATCACCATCAACGGCGGTGTCTACGAAGAAAAAGGCATCATCGTCAACAACAATTCCTATGTGCCCATTGACCTCGCTGACCGCCTCGGAATTGATTTAGCCAGCAATACGGAAATTCTTCGAGTGCGCTATGGCAATGTGGTATACATCAAAACCGTGGATTTACGGGACTTCAATATCTCCATTGGGTGGGACCCCGCCAGCCGCACAGTCCAGATTAAGAGCCATTCTGCCCTGGGCATCTGCCCCGGTCTGATGGACCAGATTATGGGCCATGGCAACGCCTCTCTGGTGAGCCTGATCATGTTCCTCAAAAACAATAATGAAGCGGCCCTCCAGGACTTTCCCGATCTGCCCAAAATTTATCGCGAAGAAGGAGTCATTGAGGGGGTCAATTATGACATTGCCTTTTGCCAAATGTGTGTGGAAACCTCATTTCTTCGCTTTGGCGGCGATGTCAAATCCTCCCAAAATAACTTTGCCGGTATCGGTGCCATCGGGGGAAATGCGGCGGGCGCATCCTTCCCCAGTGCCCGCATCGGGGTGAGGGCCCAAATCCAACATCTCAAGGCTTACGCCAGCAAAGAACCCTTAGTGCAAGAATTGGTCGACCCACGGTTTCGATTTGTCAGCCGGGGGAGTGCCATCTTGGTGGATCAACTCAGCGGTCGCTGGGCCGCTGACCCCTACTATGGCGAGAAAATCATGGCCATGCTCAGACGGTTATACGAGTCCGCTAAACTGCTGTGACGCTCTGGCCAGTCATTCACCCAGGTGGTTGCAGCCTACTTCATGCAATAAAAGGTTGCCACCAGCTGCTATGATCCATGGCTAAACCAGCTGGTACCACTGGCAAACTGTCACATACCAACTGGCATATATCCCTGTAGAGATTATTCTAAAAACGCAGTGGCGGCCCTAGGGTTTTAGTGGGAGGTAGTGAATCTCCCAAGGGAAATCCCAGGTGCCAGGACACGTTTACTCTTGACACTCTGCTATGACTAATACCTATAATTCTTGGCCTCTTAACGTTTTAACCATGAGCCGCCATGGCTGGTGGGGAGCCCTAATCTGGTTACTGTGGGTACTCCCGGCCAATGCTGTCGATGTTAGGGTGGCGGTCCGCAACAATGTCCAGCAAGTACAAATTGGCTCTTCCACCACGGGCGTTATCCGTGATAGTCGTGGGCAAACGGTGATGCAACTGCCCGAGTTGCAACCGATTACGGTGGATGCAGGGTGGGGAGAATTGGCACTGACGGATGGCCAGAGCGAGTTTGGCACATCCAGTACGTTCTGGCTAGAACCTTCAGAGGGTGGTGTGGTCTGGATTGGTGACCGTTGGTACCGGGGTAAGGTCAAGCTGATTCCCAGCGACAATGGTTTGGCCGCCGTGAACTATGTGGATATCGACCATTATCTCTACAGCGTTGTCGGTAGTGAAATGCCCAGTAGTTGGCCCCAGGAGGCGTTGCGATCGCAAGCCGTCGCCGCCCGTTCCTATGCCCTCTATCACCAGAGTAAGGCCAGCGGTCGAGTCTTTGACCTCAATAGCACCCAGTCCTCTCAAGTTTACAAAGGCCTAGACGGGGAGGCCGCCTCCACCCAATCCGCCGTTGACGCCACCCGTGGCAAAGTCTTAACCCATAGTGGCCGAGTCATCGAAGCGGTGTTCCATTCTTCCTCCGGTGGCCATACGGAAAACTCCGAACATGTATGGTCCAGTGCCGTACCCTATCTCAAAGGGGTGCCCGACTTTGACCAAAATGCCCCGGTCTATAGTTGGCGGGCCCAGTTTTCCCTAGATGAAGTCGGTGCACTGATCGGCTACCCTGGCACCATCCAGGCAGTCGAGGTGCTGAGCCGCACTCCCCAAGGTCGGGCAAATCGCATGAACATTATTGGGGATGCAGGCGCTTTGACGATTACGGGCAACACCTTCCGCCAAAAGCTGGGACTCCGCAGCACCAAGTTTGACTTAGCCGTTAGCTCCACCAGCATCTCCGTAGCAGGCAATGGGTTTGGCCACGGCATCGGCATGAGCCAGTGGGGAGCCCGAGGCATGGCAGAGCACGGCAAAGCCCATGACGAAATTCTCACCCATTTTTACAACGGCACTCGGGTGGGGCCAATGTAGGGGCTAAAATGGCCTCGATTTGAGACACGGGCATACCATCCAAAATCTTCTCAGCAAGCTGAATGGATTGTTTCACAGATAGTTGCCATCTAGACCTTTTCCTCCTACAACGCCGTGGCCAAGAAGCATGGCCGATTTGGTATAAATGGGATTCTTGAGCTGGGCGCTCAAAATCTCAGCCAAGTCCTCAAACGGTACACCACGAAATGGGATGAAAACCTCATTTCTCCGTTGACTTTTAAAAAACTTTCCGGACGGTTGGTATATAGGAGGATTGATTATACTGAAATTTTCCACCTAATCATCCGTATGGGGTAGATAAAAGAGGGATAAATCGAATTGCAGAAGTTGCAATGGCTTGTGTGAAAGGTGAATCGCTACCCGATAGAGCCAGAGCCTCGATGACAAAAGACCTCGGCCACATGGCTGCGAAAACGCCTTGCTATGACTCCATCGAACAAGCGTGATGACGATTCGTTCTCATTTATCCAGTGGACTGCGTACACCTCGCCCCCCGCGATTGAGAACGTGAGTGTAAATCATCGTGGTTTTGACATCTTTATGGCCGAGCAGCTCTTGAATTGTTCGGATATCGTAACCGCTTTCTAACAGGTGAGTCGCAAAACTATGACGAAAGGTATGGCAACCTACTCGTTTTTGAATGCTTGCCGTCCGAACGGCCTGCTTAACCGCTTTCTGTAATCCACTTTCATGAAGATGATGGCGTCGGCAAACACCGCTGCGCGGATCAAGCGAGCGGCGATCCGCTGGGAACACATATTGCCAAATCCATTCGCGCTCGGCACTGCGATATTTACGCGCTAGCGCATAAGGCAAATAAACCGAGCCATAGCCCTGCGCTAAATCTTGCTGATGAAGTTGCTTGACCGATTGCAAATGCTGAGCCAAAGGCTCAACTAGAGCCACAGGCAGCATCGTGACTCGGCTCTCCCTCCCCTTGGCATCTCTTACGGTAATCTGATTCTGAGAAAAATCGACATCCTTAACCCGTAGTTTCAAGCCTTCGCTGAGGCGTAAGCCACTACCGTAAAGAACTTTAGCGATTAGCTGATAAACTCCAGACAGGTGCTTCAGAACTGAGATTGCTTCTTCGGGCGTAAGTACCGTCGGTAAATAGCGAGTGGTTTTGGCTCGAACCGCGTTCAAGCCCCAAGCGGTATCACGCTGATCGACCTCACGGTACAAAAATATCAAAGCGCTCAGCGCTTGATTTTGGGTTGAAGGCGCGACATTTTTCTGCACTGCT
>NZ_JAYGIG010000022.1:0-51460 GCF_034932105.1 Leptothoe sp. PORK10 BA2
CGCCGAATCGACGCTTAAACTTTGAATTGCTAAGGGTTTGGGTGGCTTCGTAGTTCATCTGCCTAGGTGTAAAGCAATGAACCAAAACCTAAAAATCTACCATAGAAACTATTATGCAAGAGGTCTATTATTCAAACACCTGATCGGCACTGGATTGGATGGCATCGGGTATGGTCACTCCCATGGCGGCCGCCGCCTTCAGATTGATGGCCAGGTCAACGGTGTTGGCTAATTCCACGGGGATATCTCCAGGTTTTTCGCCGCCGAGGATGCGGACGACCATGGCCCCGGTTTGGCGACCGACTTCGTAGTAGTCAAAGCTAGCGGTTGCGATCGCACCCCGCTCCACCGAATCCGTATCTCCAGCAAACACTGGCAACTTGTTCTCATTCCCCACTTGAATCACCGCCTCCAGGGCCGACACCACCGTATTATCGGTGGGGACATAGATCACATCCACCTTGCCCACCAGGCTTTTCGCCGCCGTCGCCACATCGGCCGAGCTAGATACCGTCGCCTCCTGCAGGGTAAATCCCTGCGCCTCAGCCTCTGTCTTGAGCAATGCCAACAGACTGACGGAGTTAGATTCTCCCGCGTTGTAAATCACCCCCACGGTTTTCGCATCGGGGACAATATCGGCCACTAAGGCCAGATGTTCATCAATGGGGGAGAGATCGCTCACGCCGGTGACGGTGCCGCCAGACGCCTCTAAACTGGGCACCAATTCTGCACCCACCGGGTCGGTCACCGCCGAAAATACCACCGGAATGGTGTCGGTACTACCCACCACCGCCTGGGCCGATGGGGTGGCAATGGCCACGATCAGGTCTGGGGCATCCCCCACAAATTTCTGGGCGATCTGGGCTGCATTGGCGGCCTGGCCCTGGGCACTTTCCCACTCCCACTTCAGGGAGCTATCGGCTTCGTAGCCCTCCTCCTTGAGCTTGTCTTTGAGACCATCCCGCACGGCATCTAGGGCCGGGTGCTCAACAATTTGGGTGACGGCAACGTAGGGCACATCGGTGGCAGTGGGATCCCCATATTCATCCAGTTCCTGGTTGCTACCGCAGCCGAGTAACGTGGCCGAAAGCAGGGCGGGCAGCACTAAGGTTTTAGGGAAAAAGCAAGGGTATTTCATCACTAATCAAAACCTCTCAAACAAAATCTATCCAGCAGCTAGTAGTGAAAGCAATGGCCCTAGTCACCGCCGTACTGGGCCTTGAGTTCAGCCACCCGATCATCATCCAGCTTTTGGAATAGGGGGGCGGGTACGGCAAAGCCACGACCCGCCGTCAGAATCGTTAGATCCGTGGCAGCCGCCATGGTGCTGTTGCGCTCTTCGTCGGTGAGCTGGAGGGCATCGTAGAGCAGGGCAGCGGTGTGGGGGATGAAGGGGGCACTAGCGATCGCATATAGCCGAATCAGGTTAATGCAGGTGCGAATCACCACCGCTGCTCCATCCTGATCTTGCTTAAACAACGACCAGGGAGCCCGCACGTCAATATATTGATTCCCCACCGTCCATAGGGCATTCAACGTTTCCGTCGCCCGCCGAAATTCCTGCTGGCGCAGATGGCTCCGCAGTTTTTCCACCAAGTCTTTACAGGTCGCTTCCAGTTCCGCCTCGGCCTCCCCAGGGGTACCGCCGGACGGCAGTTCTGGCCCAAACTTAGAGGCCGTAAACTTCAGAATCCGATTGACAAAATTCCCCAAATTGTCCGCCAGTTCCTTATTCACCCGGTTCTGGAATAGCTCCCAGGTAAAGGCAGAATCCGACGACTCCGGCGCGCTGGCCATCAGCATGTAGCGCCAATAGTCCGCCGGGGCAATGTCCAGGGCCTGGTCTAGGAAAACGCCCCGCTTAGAACTGGTGGAAAACTTGCCCCCATAGTAGTTGAGCCAGTTAAAGCCCTTGATGTAGTCCGCCATCTTCCAGGGTTCGCGGCTGCCGAGGATGGTGGCAGGCCACATAATGGTATGGAAGGGCAGATTGTCCTTGGCCATAAACTGGGTGTAGTGCACATCTTCTCCCCCTTTCCACCAGCTCTCCCAATCATTACCGGTGGATTCACCCCAAGCTTTTGTAGCCGACACATAGCCGATGGGGGCATCGAACCAGACATAAAACACCTTGCCTTCAAAGCCCTCGACCGGCACCGGCACCCCCCAGCTCAGATCGCGGGTAATGCCTCGGCTCTGTAACCCTTCATCCAGCCACTTCTGGGCAATGGACATGGTCAGCTTGGGCCATTGGGTTTGCTGATCCACCCAGGTGCGGATTTCATCGCTCAGTTTGTCCAGCAGCAAGAACAGATGCTTGGAACTGCGTACTTCTAAATTAGTGCTGCCGGAAATCGTTGAGCGGGGGTCAATCAGGTCCGTGGGGGACAATACCTTGGTGCAGTTCTCACACTGATCTCCCCGAGCCTTGTCATAACCACAGTGGGGACAGGTACCTGTGACATAGCGGTCGGGCAAAAAGCGGTCGTCTTCTAGGGAATAGATCTGGCTGATTTCCCGTTCTTCAATGAACCCATGCTGGGCCAGCTTTTGGTAAAAATGCTGGGTCAGTTCGTGGTTTTCGGGGGCCGACGTGCGACCAAAATAGTCAAAGGAAAGGCCGAAACACTCGTAGATATCTTTTTGTTTCTGGTACTGGCGAGTGCAGAACTCAGCCACCTCTAAATTTGCTTCTAGGGCGGCGATTTCCGCTGGTGTGCCATGTTCATCGGTGGCGCAGATATAGAGGACCTCTTCTCCCTCTTGACGCAGGAAGCGTGCGTATACATCGGCGGGCAGCATGGAGCCCACCAGGTTACCCAGGTGTTTAATACCGTTGATGTAGGGAAGGGCGCTGGTAATGAGGTATCGCATGCGGAGGTTGCTATCGTTTGCCAAGGCAGTGTGCTCTATACACCCTAGCGGGTTAGGTGTGTTGGCTCAATAGTAGCGAGCTTTTTAGGCTTAGCCAATTAAATCCCCTTTATACTGATCGTCAATATGTATGGGAATATGTATGGCTCTGTGGGATGCGGGTCAAGGGCACCCACGGTATGGGGATTCAGGTATTTTCCAAGGGGCATTATGCCAATTATTTCTCAAATTGTGACGTTTTCCGGCAAGATTCATCAGGGTGAGGATTTAAGTGCGATCGCAAACTTTACGATCGACGGCACCCCCTATCTAGCCGTTGGTTCCGATGAAAGCAAAAAACAGTTGCAGCTGCTCAAACAAACAGCCGACCAGGTCTACACCATTGATCAGAACCTGGAGATCGAACTACCTACCCCAGACGATGGCAATGAAATTGACATCGAAAGCATTGCCTTTGACCCAGATAACACCCAGCTTTACATCATTGGCTCCCACTCCCAAAAACGTCAGACCGTAAAAATTGACAAAAAAACAGCCGCTGAAAATCGCCAACGATTAGCCGATGCCAACATCGCCCCCGAGACCGACCGCAATCGCATTTTTCAAGTCACCCTAAAACCCAAAACCGGCAAGGTCAAAGGAGAAATCAAAACAGTCGACTATCTCAAAACCCTGTTTGCCCAAGACGACTACCTCAAACGGTTCATCGATATTCCCAGTAAAGAAAATGGCATTGACATTGAAGGCCTCGCCTACCAAAAGGGACAACTGTTCCTCGGCTTTAGGGGGCCTATCCTCCGGGGTAACTATGTGCCCGTAATGGTGATTGACCAGGATGCCTTCGACCGGACAAAAGCGTTAAAAACCAAAGATCTAAAAGCCAAAGATCCAAAACCCTACGAACTGCGATTTGTCCAACTCAATGGCGGAGCCATTCGAGACATGACAGCGGTAGACGATGGCTTTTTGATCATCGGTGGCCCCATGGGAGATGCCCCCGGTCCCTACAATCTATATTTCTGGGATGGTACGGACATGGTTTATGGCAAAGACCGCCTCCCGCCAATGCCCCCCGCCCTCATCCAGCTAGAAAATATTCAGCCTCCCCTGGGGGACGATGGCACTCCAGGCAAACCCGAAGGCATTACCGTGCTGGAAGAAACCATCACGGGATACAAGGCCTTGATCATTTACGACGGCATCAAGGGCGGGGGGCCCCAGCTTTGGCATATCCCCAAGCCCTGATGGTTTAACCCACTGGGCCAGGTTCACCATAGCCAGCTCCAGGTTTTAGCGAACCACCCTCCCGGCGGTGCCCCCTATGCCGATGGGTACCCACCCCTAGAACCAAGGCTGCCCAGGCATGCCTCCGACCCCCTTGCAAAATATCCATTTAACGATAAGCTATGGCCCAGACCAGCGTGTTTCTACCTAGATGCCAACGTCCAGCCCCCATGCAAAACAACCCAAAGCCCTTGCCCTGAAGCAGGCGGCAAACTGGCAGTGTAAGGCCTGTGGCAAGTTGTGTCGCCGCCCTAACGAATCCTTGGGTGACTTTGCGGTCCGAAGTGGCCATGAAGCAGAGGTGATCGCCGCCCACCCTCGCCGCTGGACGCTACATGTGACCAAAAATTACAAACCAGAATCCATTGTCTTAGACCCGGACAATGCCAAAAAGAAGGCCCCCAAGAAAAAAAACAAAAAATCCTCTAACCAGTCTGTTGTCGTCCTCTGTGGCTCGTGCCATCGCACCTATCACAACTACCGTCGCTGGCAGCGCCATCAACAGCAGCACCACCAACAGCAAGAACACATGGGGCAGCTCACCCTCAGCGATATTCGTCCGCCCCTTACCGGCCTACAGCTATCGTTAAATGACTGGGGTACTCCCTACGAAATCGTCAATCCCCAATCCCCCCGGCGGCGGCTCAAAGCCCCCAAAGCGACCAGTGACTTTAACTGACGTTTACCTAGGAATAGGGTGGCATGTTGAGAGAATTCTGGTGTTAGATCGAACAGTCCCAAGGGAAAAAATTACCCAAATACACGTAAATAACAAATTAAACTGCTTTACGTCCGGGACATCTGTGTAAAGGGTTGCAATATTGGGCATGCTCATTTCACTGGATGCTCTATGTCTTTGTCTGCTCCATTTATATGTTTGTTTTGGAAGGCAGTAAACTGCAACAGATCCAACAAGTTTTTAGTACCCATTCTCTCACAATAAGAATCCAGCAGTCAGGAGCCAGGAGTCACGAGAGGAAGGGATTTTAACTCCCAAACCAAGTCCAGGCAAAGCATCAAAGTCCCTCTCCCCCCGGGAGAGGGATTTAGGGTGAGGGAACCCCCAAGCCTCAAGCCAGCCAAAGTTTACCTACTATCCTTGGGAAGATTTTCCACTTTAAGTTTGTCGAATCAATCGTTGGTTGTGCCCTGTAGATCTCGAATATCAATCGTTGTGAGAAAATCTTATGGAACAGCCGATCATTCTCGATCAGGTGATCTCCTTTGATGGTAACCCGACATTATTCGTCACTGATAAAACGGTTACTAGGGAAGAGTTTCCTGAAGCTTTAAATGCTCCGGTGGGGTCAGAATTTGAGTTACAGGAAAAGTGGATAACGGCCATTGCCCATTGTCCTTTCCTGTCACCTGATCACCAATGGAAAGTAGGAAACATTCAGATCTGCATAGACTTTATTCCTGCTGAACCCTATATCGATGATGAATGGGCCTAAACTAGGTCATCCAGAATGGCTCGTTCTTTTACCCAGCGTTTGATCAGGGGAATATCAAATTCGTATTGGCCATGGTCTTCTTTGAGCACGTGGTAGCGGACCATGCGTCGGAGTGCGGCTTTGGTAGCTGCGTCAGTGGTTGTAGGCTGGGTGCCATCTGCCAAGGCTTTGAGGGCTATTTGGCCTGCGTGGACTTCTTCTGGTTTGGTGGGATCGCCGGTGAACTCGGTCCAGACGTTAGTGAAGTAGGAGGTGCCAAGGGTAAAGGCTCGGGAGATGGCGGCCTCTAGCATATCGGCGGTGGCAGTTTGGGTGTGGTGTTCGGGAGCAAGCTTGGACAAAAACAGCATCCCTACGATTTTGGTGCTTCCTGCTCCCAGATAACATTGGAAATGTTGTATTATCCATTATTCCTCCAGTGCAATAGGGACAGCTCCATCTATTAGACCTTTTGCATCATAGATTTCATGGTAGCCTAGCAGGCTTTAGTTCACTGTTTCCATGTCAGGCAGATGAACTACGAAGCAACCCAAACCCTGAGTGGCCAAAAGTTTAAGTGCCGATTTGGTGTCCAACGCGCCACATTCAATTGCATGGTCAAAGGGGTTAAAGCCCAAATCTCCGATAGGATTACCTACTTGGTCTAGAAAGCTCCACATTGAATATGCTAGCCTCTACATGATCCTCAATTAAGCACAAATCTTTCCCCACAATACGGGCGCTAGCAACAATGTCATATCCATCTAAACCCTCACCAGAGGTATCTGCTGAGCCCTGCGTAACCACATTCGATGAGTTTGTGCGATTGGCGGATTATTCTCTGATGGATACCCTAAATGCCGATCCTGACGCCACGGTCGATGGTGAAGATCACCGTGCCCGCCAGGTTTTTTCTGGTCATTTTGTACCTGTGGCACCCACACCGCTTCCAGAACCCGAATATGTCACCCATAGCAGCACTTTTTTTAAGGAACTTGGGTTGAGCGATGAGTTGGCCCTTGATGAAAAATTTCGGCAGGTATTTTCGGGTGATCTCTCTGCTGCCCATGGGCCGATGCGTCAGGTTGGCTGGGCGACGGGGTATGCACTGTCGATTTATGGCACCGAATATATCCACAATTGTCCATTCGGTACGGGGAATGGTTATGGCGATGGTCGGGCGATATCTGTATTTGAAGGCGTCATCAATGGCCAGCGCTGGGAAATGCAATTGAAAGGGGGTGGCCCAACGCCTTATTGCCGTGGTGCCGAAGGGCGTGCAGTATTACGTTCAAGTGTGCGTGAGTTTTTAGCGCAAGACTATATGCACGCTTTAGGTGTGCCAACATCGCGCTCTTTGACACTGTACGTTTCTAAATCTGAGACCGTTACCCGGCCTTGGTATTCTCAAGACTCCTACTCCACCGAGCCTGATATTTTGGTGGACAATCCTGTGGCCATTTCAACTCGCGTTGCACCCTCCTTTTTGCGCGTTGGTCAGCTAGAGTTATTTGCCCGCCGCGATCGCAACAATGCTCATCCAAAAGCATCAGAAGAGTTGCGTATGATAGTGTCGCATTTAATTGAGCGAGAATACAAAAGCGACATTAATCAAAACCTTGGTTTTGCAGATCAATTGGTTGAGTTGGCTAAGTTATTTCGCCAGCGTCTGATTTCACTGGTGGCCAACTGGCTACGGGTTGGTTACTGCCAGGGTAATTTTAACAGCGACAACTGCGCCGCTGGTGGCTTTACCCTCGACTATGGACCTTTTGGGTTTTGTGAAATTTTTGACCCTTGGTTTCAACCATGGACTGGCGGCGGCCAACACTTTGCATTCATCAATCAGCCAAGGGCAGCAGAAGCGAATTATTATATGTTTTGGAAAGCTGTGAGACCGTTACTTGCAGAAGATGCTGACGCTTTAGAACAGTTCGACCAAGTAGGCCGTGGCTTTGCAGAAGTAATGCAACAACAAATCCAAAACATGTGGGCGGCCAAACTTGGCTTAACTGAATTTAACCCAGAGCTATTTAAGCAATTAATGCAGTTAATGACCCACTCAGATGTGGATTACACCATTTTCTTCCGCGAGTTATCTCACATACCAGACGATGTCTCAGCCTTGAAAAAGAGTTTCTATGGTAAAACGTCACAACAACTCGATGAACAATGGCAAACTTGGCTAAAAAGCTGGCGTGACCTTGTTATTAACGACGGCAATTTGGCTGAGATCTCAACACATATGAAACAGACTAACCCAAAATACACATGGCGAGAGTGGTTGATTGTCCCTGCCTATCAACAAGCCATGCAGGGTGACTACACGTTAGTTAAAGAGTTGCAAGCAGTATTTAGCTATCCATATGATGAGCAATCACAAGACGTAGAAGATAAATACTATCGTCTAAGACCTAGTGCGTTTTCTGACGTTGGTGGCGTGTCGCACTATAGTTGTTCATCTTGATGATGCGCGGGCTTATGATCGGAGGGAACCAAAACCGGTTGCTTGGAGTCCTTCCGAGTTCCCTTTCCGGAAGTAATACAGCTATTCTAGCTAGGCAAACTGGGGTTTCCATGGCTAGGGCTGGGATGCCGCCCTAGGACCCAGCCTACTGGGTTGTCCTCAATTTAGATATTATTTATGATGAAATATTGCCAATTGAGTTGACTGACAACCCTAACTTGGACCGAATGGATAACTTAGGTAGAGTGCCTCTGCCCCATCACCTAGGATTTGCTGGTAACCATGTTGTCAAAACTGAACCTCGGACAAAAATTTACCCTGATGCTCCTGGGAGTATTTATGGTCGGTATCTTAATGGGTGGCATCGCCCTGTCGCGATTGCTGAACTACACTGCCCAGGCCGAGCTGACCAGTAAGGCCCTGATGCTGATGGAGACCATGAATGCTGTCCGACAGTACACCGTTGATGAAGTCACGCCAGAAATATCCGAACGTAGCGAAGTCCAGTTTTTGCCGGAAACCGTGCCCAGCTACTCGGCCCATACGGTGTTTAAAGTCCTGCAATCTAGCCCAGACTATCAAGACTTTTCCTATCGGGAAGCTGTTCTGAATCCAACTAATCCTAAGGATAAGGCCGATCAGCTGGAAGCGTCGTTGGTGAGTAAATTTAAAGAGGCTGACAGCCCTGAAGAATTCCACGACTTTAGAAATTCCCCAGGCGGCAAACTATACTACATTGCCAGGCCAATTCAAATCAAACAAGAGGCTTGTCTATCGTGCCATAGCACCCCCGAACGAGCGCCCAAAAGTATGGTTGACCTTTACGGTAGGCAGAACGGTTTTGGTTGGAAACTGAATGACATTATCGGTACTCAAATTATCTCGGTGCCCGCCCAAACCGTATTTACTAAGGCCAGGAAATCGCTGTTGATTACCTTGGGGGTGTTTACTGGGGTGTTTGCGATCGCAATCCTCCTAGTCAACTACTGGCTCAAACGCTACGTGGTACGGCCCCTCAACCGCATGGCCGCCACTGCCGAAGCCGTCAGCACAGGCGACACCAAAGCCGAATTTACCAAATGGTCCGACGACGAAGTGGGCAAACTCACCGACTCCTTTAACCGCATGCGCCTCAGTTTACAAATGGCCATGCAGCGGCTAGAACGCAATCGCAATAGACGACCAGGCGGATCACAGTCAGGTTAGGTGTAAGCGGGTACCAACTCAAAGCGAGACATTGTTCCAAGGATAGTATTCAGGAGTCAGGGGTCAGAATTCAGTGCCTGACTGGCTTCTGGCTTCTGACCCCTGACTCCCCACCCAGTCAGGATTTCCCGGCTTAAATTGATACCCTAAGCGTCATTTTGGCGACCGGACTTTCACAATGGCATTGCGTAACTGCTGACGAAATTCCTGGGCCTTCTTTCCATCTGGAATTTCCTTCGCCAGCCGATCCACAAAGGCGCGGGCAGTCAGGTCTGGATAATCGGCCAAGATATCTTCCACAATCATGCTAGCCATCGGCCCAATGGACTGGGCTAGGACCTGGCGACATTGGTTAATAAAAGCAGGCTTTAACAACTGCTGCAAGGTGTACAGCTCTGGCATCGTTTGACTGTTAGCCAAGGCTTCGCTAGGCACACAAATGTGACTGACAAAAGCGGTGGCCCGGTCCGCATCGGTGATTTGCCCCGCCAAAATATCAACTATTTCCTGGGGGGTGGCGTCAGGATTATCCTGCAGGGTTTCTTCGATCACCATGTCGGCAATGGGGCCAATGCAGCGCGCCAGTTCGTCACGGCACTGGGCAATAAAGGCCGGATCTGGCCGAAAAGGATTGCTGAGCTGCGGCTCGGGTGGAGCTATTAACCGGGTAGGTTGGGACACCGGATTCAGGGTTTTACCCACACTGGCCGGTAGTAGGGGGCTGAGCTGTTCAAATACTTCACTAGCAGACTGATACCGTTCCTGGGGCTGTTGCCGGATCATGGTGTCCAAAACCCTCGCCAGGGTTGGGCTGACGGTGGCATGCTGCTGCCATTGCAGGTCCAGCGTCCGATCATCCATCAGGTTGCGGGGATGCTCTCCGGTCAGGAGCACTAGGGCCGTTATCCCCAGGGCATAGAGATCGCTAGAAGGGTTGCATTTGCCATACATTTGCTCTGGCGGGGAATAGCCAAATTTACCCACGGCGGTAACTGAATTTTTGAGGCTGTCCGCCCGGGTAATACTTTCCGCTAGGGCATCGGACTTGGTGTTATTGACCAGGCCAAAGTCGATCAAAATGGGTAGGTTGCGATCGCGAGAAAACATCACATTTTCAGGGGAAATATCACGATGCATAATGTTCAGACTGTGGAGATAGTCCAGCACGCGCAGCATGTGGACCAGCCAGTAAACCACCTCCGCCTCGGTAAAGAGTTTAGATTGCTTCTTACGCCGTTGCAGCAGCTTTAGATAGGTGATCCCATCAATGTATTCCTGAACAATGAACAGCCGTTTGGCCTGGGTAAAGCTAGCCAAAAATTTAGGAATCTGCGGATGGTCAATGCTGTGGAGCGTTTTGGCCTCTCGCTGGAATAGCTCAATCGCCTTTTGCAAGAAGGCCCCCTGCTTTTGCATCGGGCGCAGTTCCTTGAGCACACAGAGTTCGCCAAAGCGCTGGGTGTCTTCCACCAAGTAAGAAAAGCCAAAGCCCCCCTGTCCCAACATTTTTTTAATGGTGTAGCGCCCTGCCACTTTGGTGCCTTCTGGCAGGACCTCCTTAGGCTGTGATCCCTGCTGGAGGGGTTGAGGCGCAGCTTGGGGAACTGAGGGGCGGCCAGCACTGGGCCGGGCCGATAGAGCGGCTGATGGGCGAGCCCGCTGAGGCAATCCAGGCTGGGGTTGATGGGGATCAGGCGCAGATCTGCCCCCAGATAGTTGAGCCCCAGGGCTGTAGTTGCCAGATGGGGAGCTCTGGCCCCGATGTCCAGAGCCCGCCACATTAAGGTGATAGACCGAAATCGGATCTTGAATATTTTTAAGTTTGAGTGGACCGACAAATTCTGCATCCAGGGACAGCCGCACCTTCACCAGGTCGTAGATCAGTTGGGATAGGCAAATGCCGCCGGGTTTAGCCTGGGTCTGGAGCCGCGCCGCAATGTTGACGCTGTTGCCCATGACGTCTGACTGGTTGAAAAAGACATCCCCCATGTGGATGCCGATCCGGTGAGCCAGGCTGTCGGAGTCTGAGGCTCTGGAAATAAAAGCTTTTTGGATTGCGATCGCACAACCCACCGCCTGCACCGCACTGACAAAATACATCAACAATCCATCGCCCGTAGACTTCAGCACCTGACCGTCAAACGCTTGGCACTGATTTTCCATCAATGCCAAGTCATGGCGAATCAGTCCTAGGGTTCTTTCTTCATCAACCGACATGCGGGCACTAAAACCCACCGCATCAGTCACAACAATGGCAGCAAGGGCACGCTGTCCTCGGCTAGGGATAGGAAGTTTGCTGGACATGAGCTCAAGGGAACTGTTAAAGGGGCACACTATGAAACGTAGGATGTGTAAATCGTCTCAGGACTCTACACAGATGACATAGGCCGTAACTAAATCGGCCACAACGTGTCACGCAGGGAACAGCACCCTAAAACCTTCACCACATAGGCCTCGGTTTTCTGATAAAGGCCCTGGAACCAATTCAAAAATCGTCTGTGCCTACACCTCATACTTTCCAGACTTCATTAGCCAACCCGCAAAGCTAGTGATTTTGATCACAAAGCTTAATCACTCCGTAAGCTAACAGCAGCCATAACTCCATTTCCCCTGGGACCCATTAGCGATAGCATTTTAAGATTGACGTTTTCCAATCTCCAGTGCAAACCGCTACCCCAAAGGCCACATTCTCCATGGACACCCAGACCCTGATCCGAATTATCGACACCGCTTGGGAAAACCGCAGTGAGATCAATTCCAATACATCAGGCGAAACCCGCGACGCCATCGAACATGTCGTCAACGGCCTCGATCACGGCCAGTACCGTGTCACCGAAAAATCAGGAGATGACTGGGTTGTTAACCAATGGCTCAAAAAGGCCGTCCTCATGTCCTTTCGTCTCAACGACTCCACCGTCATTGCTAGCGGTCTAAAGTACGCCGACATGGGCGATGCCCCCTGGTTTGATAAAGTCCCCTCCAAGTTTTCCGGCTGGACCCAGGCTGACTTCACCCAGGCCGGATTTCGCGCCGTACCCAATTGCGTCGTGCGACGCGGTTCCTACGTGGCTGGCAACGTCGTCCTCATGCCCAGTTTTGTCAACATCGGGGCCTATGTGGACAGCGGCACCATGATCGACAGCTACGTCACCGTCGGCTCCTGCGCCCAAATCGGCAAAAACTGCCACATCTCCGCCGGCGTCGTCATCGGCGGTGTGCTCGAACCTCTCCAGGCCAACCCCGTGATCATTGAAGACAATGTCTTCGTCGGTGGCCAAAGCGAAGTATCCGAAGGAGTGATTGTCCGACAAGGGGCCGTCCTAGCCATCGGCGTGTACCTAAGTCAGTCCACCAAAATTGTTAACCGCGCCACCGGAGAGATTACCTACGGCGAGATTCCCCCCTACTCAGTTGTAGTACCAGGGGCATTGCCAGGTAAGCCCATGCCCGATGGCACACCAGGACCTAGCCTGTACTGCAACGTGATCGTCAAGACCGTAGACGATCAGACCCGGTCAAAAACATCGATCAATGACCTGTTGCGAGATTAGGTCAGACAAAGACTAATCCATTTGGAGAACTAGTTTCTAACCATTTCCCCATCCCCTCTCGGGAGGGGTGCCTACAAGGCGGGGTAGGTTCACCGCTAACGCCAGAGTAAAACCCCCATCCCCTCTCGGGAGGGGTGCCTGAAAGGCGGGGTGGTTCACCGCTAACACCAAAGTAGAAACCCCCATCCCCTCCCAGAAGGAGATGGGTCATCACCAACAATTAATCTCACCCCTAGGAGTTCTCCATGTCTCTGTTACCTTTCGACCAAAAAGAAGGGTTTCTATGGCTCGACGGCAAAACCATTGTCTGGAAAGACGCCACCATCCATCCCCTCACCCACGGTCTCCACTACGCCAGTAGCGTTTTCGAAGGCGTCCGTATCTACAACGGCAAACCGTTTCTCCTCCCTGAGCACATCGAGCGACTGCACCAGTCCGCCAAAATCCTCGGCTTCGAAATTTCCTACTCCACCGCCGACATCATCGCCGCCACCCACGACCTACTGGCCCAGGAAGCCATCGACGTCGGCTACATCCGCCACTTTGCCTGGCGCGGCAGCGAGCGCCTCCGCATCTACGCCCCAGACACATCCACCCGCCTCGGCATTGCCGCCTGGGCCTTTCCCACCACTCTGTTCAGCATCGACACCAAACAACCCTTAACACTAACCAGTCAGATCACCTGGCGCAAACCCGATCCCACTACAGCCCCCACAGTCAGCAAAGCCGCCTGTCTCTATCCCATCTGCACCATGAGCAAGCACGAAGCCGTGCAGCAAGGCTTCGACGATGCCCTAATGCTCGACTATCGGGGGCTAATTGCCGAATCCACCGCATCCAATGTATTTCTGATTATGGACGGGGCCGTGCATACCCCCACACCCGATTGTTTTCTCAACGGTATTACCCGACAAACTATCATCAAACTAGCTAAGCAGCTAGGACTTGAGGTAGTAGAGCGCCATATTCAGCCGGAGGAACTAGCCCAGACCCAAGAAGTCTTTTTAACCGGGACCACCTGTGAAATCGAATCCATTAGTCAGATAGACAGGCAGACGTTCGAGCCCTTTGGACCAGTGACCATGAGGTTGATTGAAGCCTATAGAGACTTTGTAACCGATCAGACAGCGCTAGGTTCTCAATAAATAGGGAACGACGAGAAACCTTCAAAAACAGGGGTAACCCAGTAACCTGGGGTTTGGGGAGGCTCTCAGCCCTAACCATGAGAAACCCCAGGTTGCCTAAAAGAGATAACGGAACTGTTTCCAGAAAGGGAACTCGGAGGAACCCCAAGCAACATCTTTAAACTCCCCACCAACAGTCTAAGCTACATTCTCTTTGCAATCAGCCTTTACCTAATCACTGCCACGCCAACTACAATCATGACCACTACTCCCCTCAATACCCTCATCCTCGACCCAGTAAACATCACCCAAGAACTCATCCGCTGCCCCAGCGTCACCCCCGACCGAGAAGGCGGCCTAGACGTTGTCCAACGCCATCTAGAACTCCTCGGCTTCACCTGCCACCGCATGACCTTCCACAATGAACCCGGCAGCTACCCAGTAGACAACCTCTACGCCCGCCTGGGCACCGAAGCCCCCAACCTAGCCTTTGCCGGTCACACCGATGTGGTCCCGGAAGGCAATCGAGAGCGTTGGGGAGATATTGATCCCTACAAAGGAGAAATTCGAGACGGCATCCTATGGGGGCGGGGCACCGTCGACATGAAAGCCGGAATCGGCTGCTTTATTGCGGCAGTATCCACCTGGTTAGCCCAGAACAAAGACCGTTTTAAGGGCTCCTTCAGTTTCATCATTACCGGCGATGAGGAGCACGAAGCCATTAACGGCACCAAACCGGTGATGAAATGGCTAGAAGCACGGGGAGAGAAAATTGATGCCTGTGTAGTGGGCGAGCCGACAAATCCATTGGAAATGGGGGACTGTGTCCACATTGGCCGCCGGGGCAGTATCAACACGTTTATTACCGTCAAGGGCAAACAGGGGCATGTGGCCTACCAGCGCAATGTATTGAACCCAGTACCCGCAGCAGTGGCCATGGTGACGGCACTGCAAAATCTCCCATTGGACAATGGCAACAATTGGTTTGAGCCTTCAAACCTAGAAATGACCCAGTTTGAAACTGCTAACTGTGCAGAAAATGTAATTCCATCGGAGGTAAAACTGCGGTTTAATATTCGGTTTAACGATGAACAAACCGGGGATGGGTTACAGCAGTTAATCCGTGAAACGGTAGACCCCATTGCCCGTGAGTATGGCACTGAGTACGATATTCGCTTTCGGGTAAGTGGCGAAGCCTTTCGCACAGACCCGGACGATAGTTTTGTCGCCCTAGTGCAGGATGCAGTGGAAGAGATTGCCCATCGGCGTCCCAGACTGAGTACCGAAGGGGGCATTACCGATGCCCGCTATCTGGTGCCCCACTGTGTGACAGTGGAATATGGGCCGTTGGATAACACCATGCACCAGATTGGGGAGCATATACCCATTGCCCATATCCATGAACTACATCAGGTTTACGAGCGCATCATTGACAAGTTTTTTAAGGGATGAGGGGGACATAGTGCATCGGGTCTATCTGCCAGGGCAGGGGTAGACCCTATGGCCCAGTGGCTGTTTGAGCAAGGGCTTTTTTAATGGGTGGTTTTGCTGGCTGCTAATGGGCAGATCTGTGGACCTACCGGGGTATCTAAAATTGCTACGTCCACGTCAAATACTTCATTCACAATGTTGGGAGTGAGGGTGTCGAGCACAGGGCCTAGGGCCCATATTTTTCCTCTGCGCATGAAGGCTAGTCGATCGCTATAGCGGGCGGCGAGGTTGATGTCGTGCAGGACGGTGACAATGGAGAGATCAGTCTGTTGATTTAGCCGCTTGAGGAGTTCTAGAATCTGTAACTGGTAGTGGATGTCCAGATAGGTGGTGGGTTCATCTAAGAGTAGGACTTGGGGTTGTTGGGCCAGGGCTAGGGCCAAAAAAGCTCGTTGTCGTTGCCCCCCAGATAGGGCCGATACGGCCTGATGGCGATACTGTTCGACTTCTGTCCAGACCAAGGCCTGTTCAATGTGCTCGCGGTCTTCGGTTCCCAGCTCCCATTGCCACCAGGGTTGATGGGGAGAACGACCTAGGCTGACTAGCTGATAAACGGTGACCCCCGTCGGTAAAATTTGTTGCTGGGGCAGTAGGGCTAACTTTTGGGCGATGGTTGTGGGCGACAACCGTTGGATATCTTGACCGTTGAGCAAAATACTTCCCTGCTGGGGGGACAGGATGCGTCCTAGCAGTCTTAATAGGGTGGATTTACCGGAGCCGTTTGCCCCTAAGATGCTGAGCCATTCACCTGGGTTGAGGGCTAGGGTGACCTGGTCAATGATGGCTTGGTTGCCGTAGCCACCCCTGAGGTCACGTGTTTCTAGAACCATGGTTAGATGTTTTGTTGAGGCTCCGTTTGGTCCTGTTTAGGTCCAGTTTAAGCGCAGCCATGGGTCAATCTGGTGCATCTATGGACTGTTTTCGCTGGAGGACTCCGGTTAAAATGGCGAGGGCAAAGGCCCCTAGAATAGCAAATACTAACAACAGTTTGCCCCCTTCTAGGAGACCAGCTCCTAGGGCGACGATGGGGGGATTGGAGATGACGATGCTGAGGATGAGGGCGGGGAAAAAGCGTAGCCAGGAGGCTTGGGTGAGGCCAATGCCATAGGCGACAAAGTCGAAAAACCCCGTCATCAGAAAAGCGGTCATGAGAAAGAAATTGCGCTCTAGGTGCTTCTGGCTGAGGTTGTCGACTCGGGTGATAAATCGTTCGCCGATGAGTCGTTGAACAAAGCTGCGGCCAAACCGTCGGGAGAGGAAAAAGCTGAGGCTGCAGGAGAAAGTGTCGGCTAGGCAAATGACGACGAGTCCCTGGTGGAAGCCCAGTAGACCTCCGGCGAGGACCGAATAGGCGGTTCCTGGCAGGGCGGGAATAACGACGCTGGTAAAGCGGAGGAAAAATAGGGCTAGGGGAGCCCAAACCCCTAGGCTGTCAACATTGGCCCGTAGCTGACTGATGCCGTAGCGTTGAATGACTCCAATGATCAGGATGGTGGCGATCGCAATTCCCAAAAACTTCAGCCACTTACCTAGCCGTTTCCCCGGCTGTTTCCCTGGCTGTTTTTCCGGTTCTGGCTGTTGATCGATCATCGAAGGCCGCTCCCTACATCTCCTGCATTATGACCTACAGGGGCCATGGGCTTTCATGGAGATTTTTTTGACCCTGGGACGCGGTGACTACCGGACGGACGGGCTGGGCAGCGGGTCTTGGGGTGACATTGTCCGTCAGACTACCCGTGGCACTGACTTCCTGAAGGGCATCCTGGAGCCCGGGGGAGAGCTTGGTGGGTTGATTGGAGGATGATTGGCGACGGTTAAGCTCTTTGTTAATTTCTCGGATGCGGCGAGACAGCATGCGAATAATATTGACGGCGATGCCTGGGGTTTCCTCAATGGCTTCATACATCTGCTGTTGGGTGAGCACCAGACAGTCGCAGGGGTTGAGGGTGGTGATCGAGGCGGAGCGGGGTTCCGCATCAAACAGGGACATTTCACCAAAACAAGTGCCCTTTTCTAGGGTGGTTAGCTCCTGCGATCGCAAATGCACCCGAACCCGACCCGATACCACGATGTAGAGCGAGCGTCCCTCCTCCCCTTCCCTAAAAATGGCATGGTTAGCCGGAAACGACAGCTCATCCATAATCGATGCTAGCCGCACCAAAAAGTCATCCCGCAACTCAGTAAAGATCGGCACAGCCCGAACGAACAATAAACGATCAACGCTAGTGAGCATAGTGAACCGGGTTTGTTGCTAAAACTATCTTGTCAATACAATCTTCGAATACATTCATGCCAGTACAGCAGCCATACATGAACATCTAGCTGGGTAAAGCTGAGGGCAGCCTACAGCCAGAACAATCCATGTCATAGCTGTCATAGTCCTGCTGCTTGGTAATGGAGTGTACCCCTCCGCTGGAGACGATGCAAGACAACTCAGTACATTACCCATCAAACATTACCCACCCAAGGGGTGAACAATATGCTGGGCAGGCCCAGCCAAACAGAGACAACCGAGCCCTATGTTTTCAAGCCCACTGCCCCATGCCCCCCATACTTTTTAAGCATTTTCTGGACCTGCTCAGCCACAAGGCGATTTGGATCATTCACCATCTTGGGTAATAGGTACTTCAACGTCCGGGGTGAGGCCATGTCTAGGTAGCTTAAAACAGCCTCTCGCACAAAGCCCATCGGGTGATTCAGGGATGCCCTTACATGGTCAGAACGGATGCTCCACTTTTCTGCAGTGGCCACATGAAAGCAGCAGGCCAAGCCCCACGCCGACAGAAAATGTCTGAGCTCGATCAGATTGCGCAGACGTTCCTGGGGGCTGAGGGGGGTATAACTGACCAACGGCCCAACAGCGGCTATGGTGGCCTCCTCACTAGACTGCTCAAACAGCGTCAGAACAGCGCGTTTAGCCGGAATATCCAAGGTGTTATCTAAAATCTCTAACCCCCTAGCCCGACTAGATGCGGACCCATCTAAGCTGAGTTCTGCCGCTTGAATGGTGGAGGATGTATAAAGAAGCCGCATGAGCAAAAACATTCGCTCCATGGCATCGGTTTTCATGTCCTGCAGCGATCGGCGCAGCAAGTCAAAGGTTTCGCCGGTCGCCTTATCAGCGGAGCAGTCCACAAGACCGCTACAGAGCTGTCCAATAAACTGTAATTCCTGGTTGAGCAATTTTTCCACCCCCTGGCGACCCAGCTGATCGGGGGCAATTTCAATGTCGGATGAGCGGCGTAAACCCTCCTCATCCGAGAGCTTGACCAAAATGCGTAGGAGCCAGCGGCGCGGTTCTCCCCAGGATGTGAGGAGGTTAGATGCGAGCAGATTCATGGCCCTGAGGGTGCCAATCTGACCAATTACGTTCCAGGCTTGTTGCCTCAACGCATCCGACTGATATCGATTATTTGCCAGCTGGGTCAGCATGGGCAGGACATCGTCACCGAGGTCCACCAGGGCCTGTATGGCCGCTTTTCGGGTGTTCTTGTAGATCAGGGCCTGCAGCAGGTTGGGATAATATTTCTCCAGCCGGGTGGCAGCAATGGCTTCCAGCATTGAGCGACGTACCCGGAGGGAGTCGTCCTGCAGCAAATTGTCCACGTGCAGCCTCAACCCCTGCATATAGTCAGCTTCCCCCAAGGCCCGACAGCCCATCACCCGCTCCCGTTCCTCCTGATGGGTGAGCATCTGCTTCAGGATGTAGGTGGCACGAGCCCGCTCTATGGTGCTACCCCGCTTGAGCAGCATGGAGGAGGCGGTGCCTCGCACCACCGGATCAACGGTGGGTTGGAGATAGGGTTTGAGCTGGTTCACATCGGCATCGGTCTGGGTGAGCCACACGTAGCGGACGGCCAAGGCCAAAATTTGCGGTTCCTGGGCGGGGTAAATCAGGGCATCGACGTAGCCGGTAAAGGTGGGGTCTGGATAGACCAGCATGGTTTCTAGGCTTTGCTGCTGCAGCCCCGGCGATAGGTCGCTTAACATCGGAGCCAGCACCTCGCTAATGCTGCGGGGTTCGATCTGGGTTAACAGCTCGATCAAGGAGCGTTTGTCGGCCTCGGGGCCGGGTTTATCCAGGGCTTCGATAATCGCCTGTTTGAGTACCCGCAGATTGGCATCGGTAAAGTTCAGTAGGCCTCGTTCAGCGGTAAGGACGAGCAGGTTGAGGTATTGCGATCGCAACAAAAAAATGCTCCCCAACCACAGCAGCGATAGCCCCAGGGTAATCAGCAAAAACAGGGTGTCCCCCTGCATCCAACTAATGTGTTGAACCAGGGCTAGGATGACCCAAATTCCCACCCCCACCAGGCCAATGGCCACAGCCTCTGACACACCCACCAAGGACTGTACCCTGGCCCGCCGCTGGGCTGGAATTGGCTGAAAAAGCACCGGACGACTGCTGACCACGATGGTGTAACGCAGCCATTCATCAATAAATTTAAGAATCACCAGCCCGATAAACAGCCACTTGCTCCCCCCCAAGGCCGGTAAACTCACTACCAAACATAGACAGCTGAGGACCGCCACCACGGCAGGGAGGAAACCAGTAGTCAGAAACAACCCCCACCGCTCAATCAGTCGACTGGAGGTAAACAGCTGGGTGACCAGCTCCGCCAGCCCCAACACCCCTGTGAAGATGCCTAGGAACTTGGCCATAGTATCAACACTAAAGTTCTGCACCGTTAGCTGGTTGAGGTACTGATATTCCACCAAATACAGCAGCATCTGGGCGATCACGAAAAAGCTAACCAACAGCAGCACATAGCGCCGAATCAGTTTCCTTAGGCGGCGGGCGGCAAAGTTCACATTGGAGACTTCAACGATGCGGCGCTTAGAGTCGGGAAACGCATGCTGATAGGTATTGCTGATGTAAAACAGCACACCGGTGGCCACCAGCATGATGCCCAGCACTAGGTAAATAACATTTTTAATATCTAAAAAACCTAGCACCGCAAATAGGGTAAACCCGCTGAGGGTATCGGCCACCAGGTTCCCACTGCTAATCAGCGGGAAGGTACGTTTAATCTCCCGAATATTAAACAGCTGGTTGGCTAACACCGCCAGATTCAGCTCATTCAGGTTGGTGATGGATTCCATCCACAACCGCATGGCAAAAATCGTCATTGGGGCCCACACCACCACATCTAAGCCAATGCGGAACAGGGAAATGGGTAAGGTGATCAGCAGGGCAATCAGCACAATCACCTGACGCAGGGGCATCAGCCGCTGCAGCCAAGAATAGATACTGCCTAGGCTTACCCCCACCACCGCACTAAATAAATAAATCAGCGGTAGTTTGTTGGCCCCATACTGTTCTAAAAACAGGGCGGCAGAACTCACCTCCAGCCACATAATCCCCATGGACATGAGGGTGTAAAAGGCAAACAGCAGCAGGGTGCGATGGCCTTCTTCTGGGCGCAGGTTAAGGACGGTAAATATTTTTTGGAGCCAGGGGGGCGGGGAGTGGGACGGAGCCGACTGCATGGGCAAATAGGATAGCTAACGCAAAGCCGATGACGATCATGCCCATGACGCTACCGGATCGTTTGAGAATCAGCAATAGCAATCTGACACAATCTGGCGTAATTTGGCGCATCTGTTCTAACAGACCGGCCAGGTACATCACCCGCAATGGCTGCATGTATCCGAATGCAATGGCTACATGCAGCCATTGCATTCAGCATAGGCTTAAGGCCTATAGTGCCCCTGGGATAGGATTTATAGAAAGTTTGTTGATGTTTCGTAGTTGAGGCTGCTCCGGTGACCGGCCACATCCTGCGGGGCCGCATCCTGCAGCTTCAGCCCTCAATGATCCGGGATCCGGCTGAAGTGCCCCTTGCCGTGACTGCTAGCATGGCCGTTGACAGGATCGTTGACCTGCCCTTGGATGTGGCTGTTGCCGGAGTCGTTATTGCTCTGGCCATTAGCGTGACCGTTGCCACGGCGCTCGGGACTGGCGGCGACCAGCTTGGGGGTTGCCAACGGTGTGAGCCACCGGGACAGGTTTTGCTGCTGGGGCAGATGGTGTTGGGCCTGTGGGTGGGCGCAGACCTGGGCCTCAATGTTGGACACCTCTTCATAGCTGAGGGATAGCTCCCCCTGGAGATGCCGCAGCCACTTTTTTAATGGGGTGCCCAAGGGGGTTTCCAGCTCTAGGGCGGTGATCAAGGCATGGCGATAGCGATCGCAATGCTCTTGATGGACGGCGTAGGGGGTTATCACCTCGGTCTCAATGGCCTGGGCCTGCTGCAAAGTAATTCCCAGCTGGTGACGCAAAAATTCTAGAATATTGCGCTCGGCCGGGGCAATATGCCCCCGGTGGCGCTGGGCGTATTCGACCACGCTACGGTGATATTCCCGCTCGGGGGTATAGGTTTGGGCGGGCCATAGGGGAGCTTGGGCATCGCCGCTGTCGCCCAAGCAGGCCAAAGGGAAAATCTCCAAAG
The DNA here is from genome assembly GCF_034932105.1 of Leptothoe sp. PORK10 BA2. Lineage (NCBI taxonomy): Bacteria > Bacillati > Cyanobacteriota > Cyanophyceae > Nodosilineales > Cymatolegaceae > Leptothoe > Leptothoe sp. PORK10 BA2. The sequence continues at coordinate 21,883 of NZ_JAYGIG010000022.1, forward strand.
AGGTCTGCTCTAGGGCCTGGGCCATGTAGGTTTGCAAGTCCCCCAGGGAAATGCCGCCATCAGCGTCCACATCGGCCAGACCGGTGGTGATGCCTTCGATTAAGCAATGGGTGTATAGGGACAGACCCTGGTCTGCCCTGGGCCAGGGCTGGGCGTTACTGCCTAGGGCGGTGAATAGGGCACAGTTGCAGTCCGCCAGCTGAGTCGCCGATAGGCGCGAGCTGTTCTGCTGGCTGTTCTGCTGGGCGATTGGGGGAGCAGGGCTGGGCTGGGGCGGCAGGGCCCCCCACATGCAGTCTAGAATCATCACCCGACTTAACCCGGCTTGTAGGGACGGCAGGGCATGGCGGATATAGTCACTGGACAGGGTAGATGTGGACAGGGTATCTAGTTTGGTATCGTTGGCGGACAGATAAAGGCTGCCGGTGCGGGCATCGATTACACCGCAGCCCGTGTAGTAAATCAGACACAGATCATCGTGACGACACCGATAGGTCATGAGGGCAATGGCATGCCGCATTTGCCACAGGTTCGGGTCGATTAATGTGGTGATCTGATCCCCACGCAGGTCATCAACTTCGGTTAATAGTGTTTGCTTGAGGGCGTTAATGTTTGCGATCGCAGGGGACTGTTTGACATAGTCCTTAGCTAGTTCCCCGCCATTTACCCCAATTAACAGTACGTGCATGTGTCTGTGCTCCCACCAGGAATTGATGAACGGATGCCAGGTTTTTCTGCCGAGTTCTAGGACCAGGGTCTAGGGAACTGTTTGCATTAGCATGTGTAAAGATTCCATGAACAGGCTGCAGTATCAGGATGCTTCTGCAGACCTTGGACTTCAGCCTCTCAAGTTTCAGTCCCCAGGCTTTAGCCCCAAGCTTTTGGCTGACATATCAGGTTCTTGCGTTCTATCAAGCTGGCGATCAGAAGCCAGGGTTCTGGCCTAAAATAATTAGCCATCCATCCATGTCCCTCCTATGAAACACACCCTTTCTGTTTTGGTCGAAGACGAAGCAGGCGTTCTCTCTCGGATTGCCGGCCTGTTTGCCCGTCGCGGATTTAACATCGAGAGCCTGGCCGTTGGTCACACTGAGCAGACAGGGGTTTCTCGCATCACCATGGTGGTACCCGGCGATGATGGCGTGATTGAGCAGTTGACCAAGCAGCTCTACAAGCTGATCAACGTGCTCAAGGTGAACGACATTACCGACAAACCCTCCGTTGAACGGGAGCTGATGTTGATTAAGGTCAATGCCACCAATGACACCCGTTCAGAGATTATTAACTTTGCCCAGATCTTTCGGGCGCGGGTGGTGGATGCCTCCGATGAGTCCCTGACCATAGAAGTAGTGGGCGATCCAGGCAAAATGGTGGCCATTGTTCAGGTCCTCGATCGCTTTGGCATTCGCGAGATTGCCCGCACGGGTAAAATTGCCCTCACCCGTGAGTCTGGGGTGAATACGGAATACTTGAAAGCCCAGACCGCCAGTGCGTTGATTGCTTAGCTTCGGCTGCGCTCAGCTGCCTAGCTCAGACATTTAGCCAAGAGGGTTTTAGCCAGAATCTCAGCGATTCTCTGACTGGCGCCCGGCGGTCCCATGCGGTGCCGTCCGTTTTTGTATATGGCCGCCTGACGTTCTGGATTACCCAAGATTGATCGCACCGTTTCAGCCACCTGATGGGGATGGGACACCAGGGTGACAGAGGGACCAAGATGCCGAGCCTGGGCCTGGGCAAAGCTGTGGGTAAATTGGGGACCGTTGCCCGGTAAGGTAATCACCGGTTTACCCAGGCCCACGAATTGCTCGGTGGCGGTGCCGGCAGTTGCGATCGCCACCGTCGCTCGCTGGGTATAGTCCATAAATGCTCCTGCAGCCATGGATAGGGTGTTTTCCCCTTGCCGATAGTTCTGGCCGCCCAGTGGACCGTCCGGTGGGCCGTCCGCCTGCCAGCCATGGGCCATCAGGATCGTCGTCAGTTGGGCCAGTTCTAGACTGGCGGTGATGGCAGCCAAAAACGTCACGGGCTGGCTCAAATGGCGGTTAATATCGTCGACCCCCACCAGCAGCCGTTGCCAATTTTCATAGGCCTCCGGTGCACGCGACCCAGGCAATAGGAGGACCGTCAAGCGTTCCGGGTCCGTGGCCCCATGAGCCGGGGGAATCAAAAAACCATCCATCATCGGATTGCCCGCATCATAGGCCTCCACCGCCCATTGCTGCAGTCGCCGTGTCGTTATGCCATCGCGGGGAAACACACAGGCGCTGCGCCGCATCAGCCACCGTTCCCAGGGCATATAGACACAGGTGCGCTGAAAATCCAGGACATCCAGCAGCGTGGACCGATCCAAGCAGTTTCCCTGTTCGTCCCGCACATAGTATTCAGACTTGGCGGTCCCGACAAATCCATAGGCACAGCGGCTTAGCCAGCCAAACAACAGGGGCACAATGTCCCCCACCGCCAACACCACATCATCGGTCCGCAACCACTGACCCATCGCCCTTAGCTGGGCCACCGTCAGCTGCAGCAGACCGCCCTGGAGGTCCCGAGCCAGCTGCTGGCTGTCCATGTAGATAAACCCACCGGATGGCATTTGCTTTGTTGGCCCAATAATCTCAATCCCGGCTTTTTGGTACTGCCAACCCTCCCCCACAATCGGCAAGGCGGCCATTTCCAAATGTGGCAATAACCCTTGCACGGCCTGCAAAATCCTGACCGCGATCAGATCTTCCCCGTGCCCATTACTGATACAAAGTAGCCTCATCGCAGCGACCAATCTTGAGCTAGGCTCCCTGGCCAAGGAGCAAACTTGTCAAAAATAAACATCCAGTTCGCCGGGTAATGGTGATAATGGAAGTGAGAATGTTAAAAAAATCTTAAATTACATGTCTCCTTTTCTGCTTCGTCAGCTGTGGTCCGTCATTGACGCTGCCCACAGTAATCATCTCCTCAGCCTAGACGATCAGAGTTTGGCTAGTTGGGTTGTCGAGCAGCTGTGTCATCAGTCTCCCCTGGATAATGCTGAACTAACCCAGGTGAATCGCTACATTCAATCTAAGATTTCATTGATCCGAGATATGGCACAAAGTAAATAGGGCATTAGTTTTAGGTCAGTTTCTTGGGCCGTTCTAAGGGGTTGGGGGCGGATCAAAATCAAGGGGCCATAAAGGGGATAACCTCCAATAATTTCCCAGTGCTGTCTCTATGGTTTGCATAGATTGGGTGGGTTTTACGTAGGTCAGAAGAGGCAAGTCTTAAAAATTACCCAAAATTAAAAAATAGTTATCTGCAATACAAAGTCCTGCTGTCCTAAGGAAAACAGTCCCTTTTGCTCCCATATTCTTGTCACAACTGCCGCGTATTATACGTATTTATTCCTGGCAGGCGATAACATAACGTCTTAGAATGCAGAAAATTCCAGCTTAAACGTACAGGTGTATTCCAGGCTACGGTCTTTGATCGTGGAATCGAGTTTGCTTTCTAGCTAGGAATTGTCAGCTTTTTGGTCAAGCTGACCTGCTCTGTCTTAAATAAGTGTGTGTGAGGTAATTATGGCAAAATGGGGTTTTTCATTGGCAGCGCTCGTCGCTGTTGCCCTACCGCTGGCTGCATGCGGTGGTACTCAAGATGCAGGGGATACGGCGGCTACGAGCGTTGCCGGGGAAGCAGCTGGAGATGGTGGTAGTCGTTTGGAAGCTATTATTGCGCGCGGCACCCTCAACTGTGGTGTTGACGGGGGTATTCCTGGATTTAGCTTTGTTGACGATACCGGTACCTATTCCGGTCTAGACGTGGATGTTTGTAGGGCTGTAGCCGCTGCTTTATTTGATGATCCCGATGCGGTTGAATATCGCAACTTAGATTCCACCGAGCGGTTTGAGGCTTTGAAGGGGGGTGAAGTGGACATGCTCTCCCGGAACACTACCTGGACTATCAGTCGCGACACCTCTGTAGGTATGGAGTTTGCCCCCACTACGTTCTTTGATGGTCAGGGCATGATGGTGCGTGGCGACAGCGGCGTCACCACCCTCGAAGATATGGATGGTCTGTCCATCTGTGTTGAGACTGGTACCACCACTGAGCTGAACCTAACTGACCAGTTTCGTCAGCGGGGTATTACCTTTGAGCCGGTGGTCTTCAAAGATGCCGATGCGGGCTATTCTGCTTACGAGGAAGGCCGTTGTGATGCGTTTACCTCGGATAAATCTCAGCTAGTAGCTCGCCGCAGTACCCTCAGTGAGCCTGAGGCCCATGTTGTGCTAGACGTCACCATGTCTAAGGAACCCCTAGGTCCTGTGACGATCAACAATGACTCGGCTTGGTTTGATACTGTCAAGTGGGTCACCTATGGTTTGATCCAGGCAGAAGAGTTTGGCCTGACTGCTGACACCATTGAAGCGGCCACCAGCAGTGAGGATCCCAATATCCTCCGTTTTGTTGGCGCAGAAGGTACCTTGGGTACAGACATGGGTCTGCCCAATGACTTTATGGTGCGAGCTGTTAAGCACGTGGGTAACTACGGTGAAATCTTTGAGCGTAACCTGGGTCAAGAGTCTGTGTTTAAGCTTGAGCGGGGTCAGAATGCTCTTTGGACCGATGGCGGCCTAATGTATGCACCTCCTTTCCGCTAGAGCGTCTAGCGGGCTGATGGTCCCAGGATCTAATGGATATGCTTAATGGATACCATTGGATATTGGTTTAAACATTTGTAACATGAGTCTTGTGGGGGCCTATTAAGGCCCCTATTTTTTTGTTTTATTTTTTGTTTCATATTGTGATCAATTACCGCCACGGTAGCCCATCACACCGCAAAGCCCAGAAAATTACATTACGTTTACTAACAGTTTTAATCGCCCAGGGAAAAAAAGCTAGAATCTCCTATCGCCTCAGCTCTATGATGATTGAGCGCGGTTAGTTCTTGTTTATTGCCCTTGCCCAGCCCATTGTTATCTGTTCCCTATGGCCAGTAGAAGTAACAGTCCGATTTCTGGTATTCAGTCTCTGCTAAGAGACGAACGCTTTTGGAAGATCGCTTTCCAGGCGTTGATTGTTTTGTTTGTGGTGGATTTGCTTTGGCACTTCTCGGCCACCCTAAATGACAACATGCTCGGTAGGGGCATCAAGTTTGGCTTTAGCTTTCTAAAAAATCCGGCTGGATTTGCCATCGGCGAAAGTCTGTTGGACTATGAAGCTCAGGATACTTACACTAAAGTAATTCAAGTGGGCATCATCAACTCCCTGCGGGTGATGATTTTGGGGGTGATTTTGGCCACCATCATGGGAATTGCGGCGGGGGTGGCAAGTTTCTCCAATAACTGGCTGCTTAACAAAATTAGCCGGGCCTATGTGGGGTTGGTGCAAAACGTGCCGCTGTTGCTCCAGCTATTTTTCTGGTACCTGGCCGTTTTCTTTAGCTTTCCAGCGCCAAGGAACCCGTTTGTGTTTCCTAATGCCAATCTGAGCTGGTTTGTGCTGAGTAAAAAGGGAATTTATATCCCTGGCCCTTCCTTTACCCCCGATACCTGGACTGGGCTGATTCTGTTGGCGGTGTCCCTACTGTTGGTTGGTTTATTCTTTAATTCCATCAAGGTGGTGCGCAGCGGCAGCTATCGGGGCGGCATTGGCTCTTTAATGGGCTATGGCTTTAATCTGCTGCTAATTCCTGTTTTGCTGGTGACTGAATTTTTCCTGTTGTTCAATTGGAATGCTGGAAAAGGGGTGTATTTCAAAGGGGCCTTTCCATCCCTCATGTCTAGTCCCCAGGGGCTGTGGGTGATAGTGCTGCTGGTGTTGATTATTCCGTTGGTGGTGTTGGCCCGGTGGCGCACCAAGATGATTGCGGAGCAGGGGGAGTCTGGTAAGCCTCAGTTGATTGCGATCGCACTCCTACTGCTGCTCGGTCTAGTCATTCTTCTATTTGCCCTCGGCTGGCAATCCCCCGTTGCCGCCCTCAAGGATGACGGCACCTTTACCGGCGGCGTTACCGGTGGACTCAAGCTCTCCCTAGAATATGCGGCCATCGTTACCGGCCTAACCTTCTACACCGGAGCCTTTATTGCCGAAATCGTCCGAGCTGGCATCCAATCCGTATCCCAGGGCCAATGGGAAGCCGCCCGGTCCCTAGGGTTAAACTCCGGGCTAGCCATGCGCATGGTGGTGTTTCCCCAGGCCCTACGGGTGATTATCCCACCCCTTAACAGTCAATTTGCCAACCTGGCCAAGAACTCCAGTTTGGCCTTAGCCATTGGCTATCCCGACCTGTACTCCGTGGCCAACACCACCTTTAACCAGACAGGACGACCGGTGGAAGTCTTTTTACTCATGATGGCCACCTATCTGATTATCAACCTTCTGATTTCGTTCAATATGAATCAACTCAACAGCGCTGTTCAGTTCAAGGAGCGGTAGGGCCATGACAACAACTTCACCCAATTCACCCCTATTGGTAGAATCCAGCCCGCCCCCCATCGTCCAGTCAGGGCCGATGGCCTGGCTGCGAAAAAACCTCTTCAACACCTGGTACAACAGCCTGTTGACGGTCATTCTGGGCGTGGCAATACTATTGTCCGTGTGGGGCATGTTTAACTGGGCCTTCAATCTGGCTAAATGGGCCGTGGTGCCAAACAACCTGGCCCTATTCATGTCAGGTCTGTATCCAGAGGAGCTGCGTCCCCGCATTTGGTCCATGCTGGGGTTGAATGTGGCCATGGCCGGTGTCACCTGGGGCCTCCTAGTGCGAAATCAGGCCAACCTGTTTAGCCGCAACATTTTAATTGGCGTAGGTGTTCTCTGTGCGGGGCTAATTATTTTCCCCCTCACCCGTCCATCGGCCGTCAAACTGATTGCCATGGTGATTTTGACCCTAGCTTGTGCCTGGGGCGGAAAAATTCTGGGACAGCGAAAGCTCAATCTGACCCAGTTTCTCTCAGCGGCTTGGTTTTTAGTCTATGCCCTCTCCCTACTGATGTTGGCCGGGGGGGATATCCGCAATAGTCTAATTTTCCTGGTGGCCACCATTGCCCTGAGCATTTGGTTAGCCTCCATCGTCTTCAAACTGCTAACCAAGTTCGACGTAATTGATACCATTAGCGACAATATCGTTGGCATTTGGGCCATGCGAGTGCTCTGGTTTGGCGGCAGTTTAGCCCTGTTTTGGCCACTGTATGGCTTCTTGAACGTGCCCTTGCCCCTCAAGATTGTCACCCTGGTTACCTACCTAGCCTTCGTGTCCTTGCTAGTGCCCATTTTGGCCGACCGAAAGACCCTCACCACCTTTGTGATCGTCGGCCTGATGTTTGGCCTCGGCTACTTTGTGATTATGACCGTGGCCGATTTGCTGGGGGGCACCATTGGTCTTAAGGCCATTGGCACCAATAACTGGGGCGGTCTTACCCTCACCCTGTTCTTAGCTATTACCGGTATTGTCCTCTGTTTTCCTATGGGGGTGTTGCTGGCCCTGGGACGACGCAGCCAGCTACCCATCATCAAGGGCTTTTCCATTGCCTATATCGAACTCATTCGCGGTGTGCCGTTGATCTCGATTTTGTTTATGGGCCAGGTGATGATTCCATTGTTTTTGCCAGAGGGGGTGCGGCCTGACAACATTGTGCGAGCGATTGTGGGCCTTACCCTATTCAGCTCCGCTTACCTAGCAGAAAACATCCGGGCCGGTCTGCAAGCCATCCCCCGGGGACAGGCGGAAGCAGCTGCATCCTTGGGGCTGAACAGTCCCCTCACCCTAGCCCTGATCGTATTACCCCAGGCCCTGAAAACCGCTATTCCGGCAATTGTGGGTCAGTTTATTAGTCTTTTCCAAGACACAACCCTACTAGGCATTGTCGGACTGGTGGAGCTACTGGGCATTAGCAATAGTATTTTGGCGAACCCCAAATACCTGGGGGATTATGCCGAAGCATATCTGTTTATTGCCCTGCTCTATTGGTTCTTCTGCTATGCCATGTCCCTGGGCAGTCGCCGCATTGAAATGGCGTTGAATACCGAGCGATAGAGATCTGTTAAATCCCGGGTCGAAGGCAACATCGTTACCGGGAGTAACAAAGTCTGTTAAATCCCGTGTCGAAGGCATTATCGTCACCGGGGGTAAATGTCAAAATACAAGGAATCATACGATGACCCCAACTGATATGACCATGACCAATCAGTCCAATGGCCAGGCCAATGGCAACGTCGACAGTAAGGCCGTAATTGTGGCTAGGGATGTGGAGAAGTGGTACGACAACGGCTTCAACGTGCTGAAGGGCGTCAGCCTGGATGTCTATAAGGGGGAAGTGGTGGTGGTGATGGGGCCGTCGGGGTCCGGTAAGTCCACCTTTATCCGTACCTTTAATGCCCTGGAGCCCTATCAAAAAGGCTGCATTACGATTGACGGCATTACAATTTCCCACGACCTAAAGAACATCGAAGAAGTGCGGCGGGAAGTGGGCATGGTGTTTCAGCAGTTTAATCTGTTCCCCCACCTGACTGTCTTGCAAAACGTCACCTTAGCTCCCATTTGGGTGCGGAAGCAAAAGAAGCGGGACGCAGAGGAATTTGCCATGCAGCTGCTAGAGCGGGTGGGGATTTTAGCTCAGGCGAATAAGTTTCCGGGGCAGATGTCCGGTGGTCAGCAGCAGCGGGTGGCCATTGCACGTTCCCTAGCCATGCAGCCTAAAATCATGCTATTTGACGAGCCCACCTCCGCCCTTGACCCTGAGATGGTGCGCGAGGTACTCGATGTTATGCGCGGCCTGGCTGACACGGGCATGACCATGGTTTGTGTCACCCACGAGGTGGGCTTTGCCCGTGAGGTGGCTGACCGGGTGGTGCTGATGGATGAGGGCATTCTGGTGGAAGAGAACACGCCGGATGAGTTCTTTAATAACCCCCAGGAAGAGCGTTCCCAGAAGTTCTTATCTCAGATTCTGTAGGGTGCCGTAGGCAAAGTGTAATGTACAAGATCGCCCCTACTCGCTGTTTGTTAAGCCGTTTGGCAAGGCTATCAGTGTGGGCGTCGCGGCGTTTAAAAGGGACTAGCTGGAGATATGGGGATTTCAATGAAAAACTGAGTGCCTTGCTGTTCTGGATTGGGTTCACACCAAATTTTCCCCTTGTGGACCTCGGTGATGATTTTGTAGCTAATTGAGAGGCCCATGCCTGTCCCCTGACCGACTTCCTTGGTGGTGAAAAAGGGATTAAAGATTTGCGATCGCAAATCTTCACGAATACCCAAACCATTATCCCTAATCCGAACTGTCAACCAGTTATTTTGGACTGCTGTTGAAATCGTAATTTTGCTGGGAGCCGCTTTAACATTAGCCACTGTTCGAGTTGCATCACGCTCATTCAAAGCTTCAATTGCATTGCTGAGCACATTCATAAATACTTGATTGAGCTTCCCTGGGTAGCAAGCAACTTGGGGGATTGAGCCATAGTCTTTAATAACCCGGATGTCAGGATAGCCCTCCCTCCTTTTTAAGCTCCCTTGCAAAATGGTGAGGGTGCTGTCAAGACCCTCATGAATATCAGCTATTTTGGACTCTGCCTCATGGAGTCGCGAAAAGTTGCGTAGGGAGAGGACAATTTCGCGGATGCGTTCGGTCCCAACGAACATCGATTTCAGAATCTTAACCAGATCTTTCTCCAGATAGTCAAGATCACTCTTCTCTATCTTGTCTAAAATGCTTTCTGGAGGATGGGGAAAGTTCTGTCGATAAAGGGCAATAATTTCTAATATATCCTTGACGTAGTTATCGACATGAGGGAGATTACCATAGATAAAATTAACTGGATTATTGATCTCATGGGCAATGCCAGCAACAAGTTGCCCCAGGCTCGACATTTTTTCATTTTGCACCAGCTGCATTTGGGTTATTTTGAGTTCATCAAGTGTCCGATGCAGTTCTATCTCCGTTTGTTTTCTCTCTTTAATTTCATCGAGCAGCCGCATTTGCGTGTGTCGGAGTGTCAAATGGACTTTTACGCGGGCCAGCACCTCATCCACATGAATAGGTTTAGTAATGTAGTCAACAGCACCCATGCTAAGTCCTTTAACTTTATCGACCTCATCGGTTAAGGCCGTCATAAAGATAATAGGAATATCTTGAGTTTTAGGGTTCTGTTTCAATTTTTCACAGACTTCAAAACCATTCATCCCTGGCATCATAATATCCAGCAGGATCAGATCCGGTACGATTTTCTCTAGTTTTTTAAAGGCACTCTCTGCACTTTTGGCAATTGAAACCTTATAGTCAGATTGCTGCAGAAAATCATGGAGAAGCTTAATGTTGGTGGGAATATCATCAACAATCAAAATCTCACTTTGTTGGGAGCTAAACATAGTTTGGCAGAGTCCAGAGTAAGGATTTGATGGCATTAGGATTACTTTGAAGTCTTTCAAAGAAAGCTTTGTATTTACTCAGCTTAGTGAACTTAGAATTCCCAAACGTTGATGTATCCCTTCAAGCAATTACCGGAGTCATTGGTGAATATATGGTTTCACCAATTGTACAATGGCCTCATCATCAAACTCATCAACCAGTTCCAGCAGCTTGTCAGCAAATAGTGCATAATCTGAAGTGGTCTGTTTTAGCCGCTCAACTTCGATCCTAATATCTGAGATGTAGCCCTTTTCGGCTGCTTCATAGAGCGGCATAAGTTTTTCCGCTGATGGAATAATCATCTCAGATCCAATATCAGTGCATACCGATACAATTTCAGACTCTGGCTCATACTGCCAGTCGAGTTTCAATCCCTGCTGCAGCTGCTCTATTAATTCTTGTGCTTGTACAGGTTTCGGCAAAAAGCTATTGAATTCAGCTCCGATACTGTCTTGTCGATCAAGGCCAAACATATGAGCTGAAGACGCGATGATTGGAATCGATTGGAAATCTGTCAGTTCACGGAGCTGTTTGAGCAACCCATAGCCGTCCACATGAGGCATTAGCAAGTCTGTGATAATTAAATCTGGCAAGAATGATTGAGCTTTGGTCAGCCCATCCTGACCGTCCTGGGCTTCAAGCAGCTCAAATCCAAGCGGTTCTAATAGGTTAACAACTACGGAGCGATTTTCCCAGCGATCATCGACAACTAAGATTTTCCTACGTTTACCTTTATATCCGATCAGCTGACCTAACCCTTGCTGCCGGAGGTCGGCCTGTATCCAGTCGTCTGCCAAGGGACAAGCAATTTCAAATTCAAAAATGCTCCCTACACCCGGCGTACTTATAACCTGGATACGACTACCCATAAGTTCTATAATTTGCTGACTGATGGCCAGACCCAACCCTGTTCCTTCGATTACATGTTTAGTATTGTCCGCCTGTTCAAAAGGCATGAAGATTTTCTCAAGGTTATCAGCGTCAATGCCAACACCTGTATCTTCAACGATGAAATGGAGTTGTGTGAGAGCTAGATCATTGGGATCGGGTTGACTCTTCACCCTGAACGTGACATTCCCTTTATCAGTAAATTTAACTGCATTACTAATCAGATTTAACAAAACCTGACGCAGGCGTTTTTCGTCAGCAACGATGCCTGAAGGTAAATTATCGAGGGGTTCAAAAATGACCGGTAAGTTTTTCTGCTCAGCTCGAATGCGACAAATTTCAGTCACACCTTGTAAAAAAGAAGGAAAATGAAAGGGCTGAGGATTTAAATCTAGCTTTTGAGCCTCAATTTTAGAGATATCTAAAACGTCGTTGATCAGGGTTAAAAGATGATTACCGCATTGGGCAATAGTTTGAATACTTTTAAGATCTTTGTCAGAACGATTTCTTTGAGTTTGTAGAATTTGGGCATATCCTAAAATGCCATTGAGTGGCGTCCTGAGTTCATGGCTCATATTCGCCAGAAACTCGCTCTTGGCAAGGTTTGCTGAATCGGCAGCATCTTTAGCTTCGGCTAGCTGAGCAGTACGCTCAGCAACCCTGGTTTCTAACATTTCAAAGGAGTCTTTGATCTGTTCTGCCATGCGATTAAATGCAGACGATAACTCACGTAGTTCTCGGATACCTTTGAGCTGAAGGGTTTGATCTAGGTCTCCCATAGCAATAGCCTGACTAGCTAGACTTAATCGCTGAATAGGCGTTGTAATCCAACGCGATGTGAAAATTCCTAATAACGTCGCAATTACAAGGGATGCGATGCATAACATGACTGTGTTACGAGTATTAGCATTAATCACGTCCATAAAGTCAGATTCTGGAATGGCAATCACCATTAACCAATCCAGGCCGTAGTCATCTTGCCAGGGAACTACCTGAACGAATTGTCGATCTCCATCTATTTGAAACTTTAACTGCTGGCTGTTTTGAATATTTTCAAAACCTTTGAATTCTGATTTTAAATATTGAGCTGTGGCTCGAATGATCGGGTCAGAACTTTCCAGAGCGCTAAGGCGTTGGGTTTCTCCATTGACTACATTATAGGTCTTGGCTTCGCTGGAATTGCCTATCAATAAACCATCTCGTTCTAGCAAAAAGGCTTTTCCATTAGAGCTAATATCCAGTTTTTTCAGAAAATTACTAATATCACTGAGGAGCAGATCAATACTTAAAGCACCAAAGAATTTTCCTTGATCATCGTAGAGAGGATAGCTCGCAGAGGCAGCTACGTAATCTTCGAATCCTTCAGCCGTGTAAATACTGCTCCAGGTAGGTTTCCCAGCATTGACAGCATCAATATACCATTGGTCTTCTGGCGCGTAATATTCGGTTGCATCTAATATAACAGTACGATTTCCTTGAGTATCCGTGCCATAAGCATAGTCTTTCCCATCTACTAATGAGTGTTCCACAATAGTGACCCCTTGACCCTCTATCCATCGCCCAGCACCAACTCCTTCTCCTGACTCCAGGTAATATCCGATAAAATTGATATCTGGATAAATTTGTGCCTTTTGCCATAAGGTACGGCCCGCCAACTCAAAATCTTTGGGGTCAAGGACTCCCGTTTGCAGATTATCGGAGATTATTTTACCTAGATCATGGGGTAGTGACAGGTAACTATCTAAATGTTGATCAACCCGACTACTAATTTCGCTACTGAGCCTTACAACCAGGGTATTGACTGCTCTCTGGCCATTCCTAAAGGACAGGTACCCAACTAATCCTACAGCTGAGAAAATTTGCAATACAAAAGGAACAACGAGAACAAGGCTTAAAGGTGTCCCTTGAGATGTTTGGCGAAGTTTTCTATCCATGGCTATAACGTTTCTGAAGCAACACTACAGGAATATCGATGACACTATTCTTTGCTCAACTGCTCAAGGGTATTGACAAAGGATCGATCCAGTTATAACCGCTATAATGCCCAATAAAAAAAATTAATGATATGGACAAATAGTCATCCATACCATTAATTCCTTGTTACACAAGTGGCTAACCTAAACGTTTTAGGGTAACTCTAATCAGAAGTTACGTAAACTAAATGAGGGTCTAAGCAGCAATTCTCATTTTGAAACATTTGTACTGAAATCAGGGCTTTCAAAGACTTTTACTCCTGATCGTTTGGACGACAGAATGCAGGGTCTAGCCATTTGAAGCCACTGAAATCAGACATTTGAGTGAGAATCATTCTCATAATGAGAATTGCTGGGGTCTAAGCGTTAGCGATAGGGCTAGAGGTCGATTTACTAAGTCAGGTTGTACCAATATAATTTGATATAAAAGCCTTGACGACTGGGCTATGCAGGCTAAAGTTGTAACCATGTATATTGAACTTGTACCCAATTGAAACTCAGCACCCACCTTACTGCTGCACGAGTCCCGCCGCAAAACGGCAAAGTTAGCAAGCGTGCGTTTGCTAACTTGTCGAAGTAGTCACCTGAGGCAGTCAAACAGCTGGAAGAAAGTCTCAAAGGAGGGCAGAGGGTTGAGTCTTTGGCGACGAGTTTTGAGATTGTCTGTTCTCGTCCTCATGGCCATGTGTTAGCGGTATTGGGGTACACTGACTCGTATCCAACTCGATGAAGCCATTGGCCGACGTCGCAGCGATAACCGACAGTTTGTTATCGCGATGATTGTAGCCCGTATTCTCGACCCAACTGCAAAACTCTCAACGGCCCGTCACTCAACTCTGCCAACAGTACCGGTGCCTTGACTAGGCTCAATCACTCCGTACATCGGTGGTCCAACCCACTATTGGATGTGCTAATTTACTGGCGGAGTTTGAGCTCCAGCTTTGCTGGAAGCTTTATGTGTAGGAGCCACTCAAAGCGGCAGTGTAAATGAGAGGCAAACATCCCAATCTTGCTGAATCTCAGGGCTTATATCCCGTGAGCCTTTTAGAGGCTGCAATTTCTTATAGAACTGTCAAACTTGACGAGTTCCACAGAAGAGCTAGAAGTTTATGCCGATTAAATCAAAGATACACTTTAAGTATCAGAAGCTTTAACTCCACACGCAAAGATTGTGTAGAAAAATCCTTGCTCTGAATATTCGGGTAAATCTCTGACACGTATATCAAGGTTGACGAACCCATTTTCTAAAAAGCAACTAAGCACATCTTGAGGATTTAACTCCGTAGATGGAAAACAACTCTCACCAACTCGGTAATAGTTGCCAGAACCACAAGCCGAGGTTATGAGTGTGCCACCGGGTTGCACCATACTCATAATGTTGCGCATGTAGGTGCGCCACTCATCTTTATTGAGACTGATACCTTCTGCACAGTAATGAGCAGTCACCAGCGGATAAAAGCAGTGTTTAGATTCTCCTAGTGGATGAGTCTCTCTCACATCGCCCGGTATGACATGGGTGACTTTTTTGCGAACTTCAGATTCTCTCTGTTGGACATCAAAAGCTGTTGACTCATGGTTCCCTTCAAGTTGCAGGACTTTTTGTGTAAATAGACGCCAATCGTAAGCTTCTTTATCGGCAGACAACCATTTTTTTAGTTCAAGTAGGTTTGACTCAATGTATTCGGATACGTGAACTACTTGGGCTTTGGTTACCAAAGGTATAATGTGAGAAATAATAGGGCCACTGCCAAAATCTAAAGCAAATGGCACAGGAGCCATTCGCTTCAAGGACTCAGTAAGAAACTCCAAACAATATTGTTCATCAGGCATAATATCTGAATAATATTCTTGCAAATATTTTTTAGGGTCCCAATCAGAATATTCTGAATAATTAATTTCGACGGCTTGCATGGTGTTCTCCTAATTTTTCAAGACAGTGGCTAGTATGAATGATAAACAACTAAGGTTAAGTAAATCTAGAGGCTTGTTGAGACTACATAAATTAATATCTCTCTATTTACCATCTTTCAGGTTAATTATTACCAGTAGCCAATTGTAATCAGTGTATAAATAAACCATTAACTAAGTTTATCCAGGTATTTTAGTAGAAGATGACTATCAACTGTTTGGCAGTTGATATCTGTTTGATCCAGGCCCCGTTGGGTATTTTGACAGTCAAACATTTGGATGCCAGCCAGCCAAACTTCTAACCGGGTTAAGGAATGGCCTGGAAGAACTTCTGTTGCAATTTTAGCCAGTGGACTCAGGGCATTGTGGTGATTGTTTAATTTATTTTCCCATTGTTTATAGGATATTTGTTCGATGGAATAGCCAGCGTGCTCGAGTGTATAGACAAGTTTTTGTAACGGATAGGGGTTAGGATTAACCAAGTGAAAAGCTTGGTTCAGTGACTCTGCTTGAAGCGATAAGTGTACTATCGCCCGACTCACATAATCAACCGGTGTCATATCGATCATCCAATCTAGCTTAGGTGCACTTTCTAACTGAATAACACTTCTCAAAAAGCGACACATTAAATCGGTTGGATTACAGATTCCAGTTTGGGTATGGCCAGTTACCATGCCTGGTCGATAGATACAAGCCGGGATACCTGCTGCTATTGCTTTTGTAAGAAGTTGCTCCGCCACCCATTTACTTTGAGCATAGCCGCCCGAAATTCCAGCTCCTTGGGCGATGGTGTCATTCTCATAAATAACCGATGGACCGGTTGTTGCCAATGACTCAAACACGTCTAAGGTTGAAATATAGTGAACAGGTTTGAGCTTGCCATAACTGGCAAGCTTTAAAACAGACTGGGTGCCAATTACATTTGCTGCCTTTAATACCCCATAGGGATAAAACAAATTGACACTAGCAGCACTGTGGTAAATAACATCTACAGTTTTAGCTAGGTGTTTAAACTTCCCTATTTCTAATCCTAATAAGGGAGCGGCTAAATTACCGATGATTGGTTTAATTCTGGTGTAGGGAACGTCAATTCCAGGTAGATACTTTTTCAAGGATTGACGCAACTTCTGATACGCTTCTGTAGGCGTTTGTGCTCGGATCAAACAGTATACAGTAGCCTCTGTTTGTCGTAGCAGGTCGTATAACAAAGAGGTGCCAATAAATCCTGTTGCACCTGTTAATAAAATTGCCTGCGGGGCTGTCCAGTTGGGCTCAGGGTCTGACCAACGGAATAATGGAGAAGATGGGTTGAGATTTAGGGTTGCTTCGGCATCTAACTGCGGCAAAGCCATATGCTCTGTGGCTCTGGCAGAATTTTGTTTATGGTATAGTTGTTTGCCTAAATCTTCGATAGTTGGGCGCTCAAAGAAATCGGCATAGGAGACTTTTGCTTTAAAGCATTTCTCGACTTGGGCTATAAGCTGCATCAACCGTAAGGAGTCACCTCCCAACTCAAAAAAGCTATCATTAATCCCAATTGGTGAGATCTCTAGCACAACTGACCAAACTTCTGCTAATTTTTTTTCTTGAGCAGTTCGAGGTGCTAGAAAGGATGTAGATAGTTCTGGTCGAGAGGAATCAGGCGCAGGAAGTGCTTTTTTATCAATCTTACCATTGGCATTGAGAGGAAAGTTTTCTAACACCACAAACGCTGAGGGAACCATATACTTAGGCAATGTTTGCTCGGTATATGACCTTAGTTGAGTCGCAAGTGTTTGGGCTATTTTTGCTTGGAGTGGGTTATTAGCATAGGTACGCCAAGGCTGAAGTGGTGGCCGCCGTATAGCTGGTGGTAGCGGTTCAGTACTTCCTAATTTATGAGTATCAGTATCAGCTCGAGGTTTGAATAGGGCATTGAAAGAACCACTATTTTCCGTGCCGGGCCAGCTGATGGTGACGTCGTAAGATAGCTCGGTAGCAAGATGTCTGAGGTTTTCGGGATCTACTCCACCGATATCCTTGGTTTGCATTAGGTGTCCTCTGAGGTCTGCAACATTGCCTGATATTTGTGATTGTTTAAGCAGATCAGCAACTGTGATAGACTCTAAAACCCTTGCATTGGGGATGTCACGAAAGCCCAATGCCTTGATGGGAGATCTTTTTAAGCTTTGACGCAGTTTAGAAAGATCAAAGCATTGCTGGTTCCAATTCAACCAGGTAGTTTCAACTATTGATTGGGGAGTCGAACCTACATGCAAGACAACATCGTACCGAAACTGGGTAAGCTCGTTATGAAATCGACTTTGCTTTAACAAAATCTGAACCCGGCTAATTTGGGGTAGGTGCTCTTGCAAAGCCAAGAAAAAAGATGGCTCGATAGTTAACTCTTCTTCCTGATGTAATCTCTTTTGAATTCGTTGCCAGAGCTCTATGGCAGGAAGCTCATCGGAGGCCTTGAACAGTTCTACAGATGTTGCAAATGCCTCTTGTAGTAAATGATTTCGGACGTCTCCTATAAAGAGAGAACCACCGGGCTGGATTAAGCTTACCGCTTGTTCCAAGACATGAACTAAATAATCAATATTCGGGAAGTATTGTAAAACCGAGTTTAGAATTACCGTATCATAGGAGGCAGGTTCGATATCTTCAAAGTTATCGGCAGCACAAAGCTTCAGAGTGACTTTTGATAAAGAATGTTGAGTCCTTTCTAATTGTTTGTTGATATAGTCTAAAGAGATTTCTGAAATATCTGTACCAATGTAACTCTCACAGTGTGGTGCTACCTGAAATAACAATAACCCCGTGCCACATCCAAGTTCTAGAACACGTTTCGGTCTGAGTTGTAGAATTCGATCAACGGTGTTATTGACCCATTCCTTCATTTCAATCTCAGGAACTGGTTCATTAGTATAGCTGCTGATCCAACCACTGATGTTGAATGTGTCATCCCATTCTGTATTGACTGTATTTAAGTGATCATCATTATGAATCGCTCGCCATTGTTGGATTTGTTCTTGTTCTAGCTGACTGAGATCGCAATAGGGCGTGTTTTGCGCACAATTCTGTAAATATGTCACCACATAGGCAGTTAACCGATTACCCCCCAGATTATCCTGATGTGCAATAACCACAGCTTCTTGTACATCAGGATGTTGTTCCAAGAGGGTTTCAATTTCTTGCAACTCGACGCGAAATCCTCGAATTTTAATCTGATTATCGGCACGTCCTAGAAATTCTAACTGCCCGTCCTCACGGTAGCGAGCTAAATCACCAGTTTTATAGAGCCGAACACTTTGTTTGCCTTCTTCTAGAGTCGTAATTATAAAACTCTCGGCGGTTAAATCATGACGGTTTAGATAGCCTGCTGCCAAACTTTTGCCGCTGATATATAGCTCCCCCGTCACACTCTTAGGGACTGCTTGCATATTTTCATCCAGTATATGAGTCTGGATATTAGTTAAGGGTTGCCCAATGGGAATATTGTCTCCGTTATTGAGCTTGACTGCATGGGAACCTGTTAGATGGCAATAAGTGGTAACGACGGTAGCCTCTGTGGGGCCATAGGTGTTCACTAACTGCACGTGAGGACTAACAAACTGTTTCCAGGTATTCACCCATTGGGGTAATGCTCTTTCCCCACCGATAATGGTAAGTCTAACAGTTGAAGCCAAATGCATGGTTTCTAATGAGGCACACAACTGGTGCCAAAAGGCTGTCGGTAGATCTAAAACGGTTATCCGCAATACCTCACATGCCTGAAGGAAGTCCGGAATTGACTTCAGCATATCTTGAGTACGGAGAACCAGCGTTGCTCCTTGTGTAAGCGTTAGAAAGATCTCCTCAATAGCGGCATCAAAGCTAATTGATGCAAATTGCAATACGCGATCGTCTGCGACAATACCATAGGCTTGGTTTGCCGAATGTACGAAATTTGCCAAGGCCATTTGCCCAACCATGACGCCTTTGGGTTTACCTGTTGAGCCAGAAGTATAAATAACATAAGCCAACGTATCTACCGTTGGCAACGATGTAAGGTCATGGGTAGGCTGTTGAGCGATGGTAGGCCAATCAGCTTCTAAGCAAATGGTATTTGCTGTATGGGTTGGGAGGGTAAAGAGTAAAGATTGTTTCGTGAGTAAAAACGAAACTTGAGAGTCCTTTAAAATCCAGTCAAGCCGTTCTGATGGATAGCTAGGATCTAAAGGAACGTAAGCTCCACCCGCCTTAAGGATGGCTAACAAACCCACAATCATCTCAAACGAGCGATCAAGATATAGTCCAACTAAAATGTCTGGTCCAACACCTTGAGCACAAAGATAACGGGCGAGTTGATTTGCCCGAGAGTTTAAAGCTTCATAAGTCCAACACTGTTCCATAAATTCAACTGCTACAGCTGCAGGTTGTTTCCTAACCTGAGCTTCAAACAAGTTGCAGACGGATCTTTGACTCTCAAGAGGAATTAGCTGCTTACTAAGATCTGTGAAAACCATGAGTTGATTTCCTTCAAATATTGATTGTGAGACTGACAAATGCAAATCCTATACTGAGCACAGGAGAAAAAGGTCTTCAAACATATAACCTTAGGCATATACTGCCGGATTAATAGGGTTACTGCATCACATCATTAGGTACATAAAATCAGACCTGGAAAGGCTACTAAAGAGTGAAATTCTCATATAACAGAGGATAGGAAGGTGTAGCATGCATTTCAATATTCATCGTTAGTCGTGTTACTACCAGTGACAGATTATCTTGTCTGTTTTGAAAGCAAAATTATCCCCGAAGTGCTTTAAGAGCAATTGGAAAACCGCGAACCTAAAAAAAAAGTGAATAGTTTAACTAGATAGGTTAGAATGCTGATTTCAAAAGATTGTGGGATTCTATAAAGCCCTCCAACCCTTATAAACACTTTTAAATCCATAGAATCGTCAATTAGAACCGTGTTACTTCACATCCGGCGTTTACAAGCACAAACCATCAATATTGATGGTTTTACTGGATTAAGAGTTACCAATCATCAGCCATTTGAGAACTGGACGATTAAGGAGAAATTAAAACTGGACGACTAAGGAAAATATTATGTAGAGATATATTTGTTATCTCTACATAATGTTTTACGCTTTATTCTCCCTTAATAAAAACCGTATTTCACACTTATCGGAGTATTAAAAGATACAATAATTTGATTATTTTCATTATTATGCCCCCAAATTATAGAAATACTCTTGAGATTAAAGGTCTATGGTGTGGGTTCTTAGGTGTGAATACGGAGATTTTTAACTACAAATTATCTTGTCATACTGATGTGACTCCTCAGCCATGTGTATTTTTCTGTATGTAGATACGACTTTGACGACAAACCTAAGACTAATTGTCACTTAGACCTATGGAGATAGCAAGTTCGTTTACTTGCCCTTAATATAAAATGGCCAAAAACCTTTTGGTAAGGGGATTTCAATTGTGAGAATTAAGGGAATTGAGATGATATCTTTTTTCTTTATGTCATCTCCGTATTTTCTCTGTTTACATTTTGGGCTTAGTTTTATATGTCGTCTCCGTATTTTCTCTGTTTACATTTTGGGCTTAGTTTTAACGGATTCTTCTTGTGTTGAGCAGCTGCCAAACTGTGGAGATATTTTGAGCGCTAGTGACACCTGCATAATCTGTAATGCTGGATTTGATGGCAGTAAATCTTGTTGGTCGTTAAGAACAAACTCTACATCAGGGTAAATGAACGCATTGGGCAATCTGTCAATGACCGTAAACACACCTGCCAAATAAAATACCGATGAGTCGGGTTGAGTCCCTGATTACCAGTCAAAAGCCGCCACTTATAGTTATTTTTGATGATATTCAATAGTTAGATGAAGCATCGGTAGCTTTACTTCACTGCTTTATCAGCCCTGACCATTTGCCCTGAGCCTCGATAGAATAAGGTAATTCCTCACCGGAGGTGAGAGATCATGACCCAAACTACTGATCCGCGAGCATGGTAGACTACCCCCGATCTGTAGCTTATACTCGAAAGCAGCAATCGCTACGCAACCATTAATGGAGAGTTGCTTGTAACTAGACCACTCCATTGGGACGTCAAAAAGCTGGCGGTAACACCTCCGCTGAAGTAAGGAATTGGTCAGTCGAAAC
This sequence comes from Leptothoe sp. PORK10 BA2, assembly GCF_034932105.1. Taxonomy (NCBI): domain Bacteria; kingdom Bacillati; phylum Cyanobacteriota; class Cyanophyceae; order Nodosilineales; family Cymatolegaceae; genus Leptothoe; species Leptothoe sp. PORK10 BA2. Next base: position 43,172 of record NZ_JAYGIG010000022.1, read on the forward strand.
TGGATTAGGGGAAGCCGTCCAAACTTCAGGTGTCATCTTTAGTAATGCGGATAATATGATTCCTGATGTGGTTTGGAGCAGTAAAGCTCGTCTAGCTAGATCTTTAGACGAGGCAGGTCATTTAAGCGTTGCTCCAGAACTGATTGTTGAAGTACTTTCTCCTGGTGTAGACAATGAACGACGAGATCATGAAACAAAGCTGAAACTCTATACCAGTCGAGGTTTGTAAGACTATTGGATTTTGGATTGGCGCTTAAAACAAATTGAAGTGTGTCGCTGTCAGCCTGGGTTTTGACAACTTGAGGATATGCTTTTTTCCAGGTGATACCTTAAGTTCACCCCTGTTACCAGGGTTTGCTTGTGATGTAGAACATCCACTTCTTTAGAGGAGCACTGAGCAGGGATAGTACAAATGCCAGGGGACAGAAGACCAGGATTATCCTGTTTTTCGTATTCTCTCTCCTCGTTCCTAAACCATTATTTCCAGTGATTTCATCGCCATTTTTTGTGCTGCGGCAAAACGCGATTTTACCGTTGCATCCGCTGCGATCTGGGGGGCCGGAATCGGTGTGACCTGTACGGCGCAGGCCTTCAGTTCCGGCTCTAGGGAAATGGGACACACTGCTGGATGGGTGAGGGCATTGACCTCCATGTTGTCCCCCCATAGAAAGCCCCAGTGCATGGGCATAAACACTGTGCCTCGAGTGATATTTTGGGTGACTAGCACCTTGAGCTGAACAAAACCGCGTTGCGATCGCACCTCCACCCACTCCCCAGACTGCACCGCCAACCGCTGAGCATCCCGAGGATTCACCTCCAGCAACGGTTCCGGATAGCGCTTGGCAATGCGCTCAATGCGGCCCGTCCGACTCTGAGTATGCCAGTGGCCATACAGGCGACCATTAGTCAGCACAAAGGGATAAGCCTCATTGGGCGGTTCCGCCAGACCCTTGACATGAAACGCACAGAACCTAGCCTTACCATTGGGCGTAGCAAACCGATAGTCCGTATACAGCCGCTTATCATGTTTGCCGTAGGCCACCTCATCGGACTCGTCCGCCGGACAGGGCCACTGGATTGGACTGACGGCTAGCCGTTCATGGCTAAGGCCCGTAGAATCACACAACCGTCCTGCCGTCAGCGAGACAAACTCGCCATATACCTCAGCCGCAGTACGCTGGGCAAACTGTTTTTCAAACCCCAGCCGCCGACCCACCTCCGCAAAAATCTCCCAGTCAGCCCGCGCCTCACCCACGGGAGTACGAAACGCTGGACAATAGGTGACCACCCGCTCAGAATTTGTCATCACCCCCGCCTTTTCTCCCCACTGGGTGGCGGGCAGCACCACATGGGCGAAGGCCGCCGTTTCCGTCGGATAGTAAGCGTCCTGACAAATGGTAAAAGGAGACCGCTCCAGGGCCGCCTGGGTGCGTTTAATATCCGGCATACTTACAGCTGGGTTGGTGGCCGCTACCCAAAAAACATCCAGGTCCCCCTGTTCCAGGGCCAGCATCATATCCCAAGCCGCCAAACCTGGCACCGGAGAAATACTCCCCGCCGGGACTTTCCATACCGTTTCCACCTCCTGCCGGTGTTCCGGATTTTTCACCAGACGGTATCCAGGCAAAATATGGGCCAGGCCCCCCGCTTCTCTGCCCCCCATGGCATTGGGCTGGCCCGTCAGGGAAAAAGGCCCCGCCCCGGGCTTACCCACATTGCCCGTCATCAAATGCAAATTAATAATGGTCCGACATTTAGCCGTGCCCTCAGTTGACTGGTTCACCCCCATGGACCAGAGGGATAGCACTCGCTTCGATTTACCCCACCATTCCGCTGCAGTTGTGAGCTCGCCAAGGGTAATGCCACAAATCTCAGTCACCCGCTCCGGTGGGTAACTCTTGATCACCTGGGCATAGTCACTAAAACCCTCGGTACAGGCATCAATAAACCTAGGATCAATCCAGCCATTTTTCAGTAGCAGGTGGGCAATACCGTTGAGTAAAGCAATATCGGTACCCGGCTTAATCGCCAAATGCAAATCCGCTGCCTTGGCAGTATCCGTATGGCGCGGATCGACCACAATCATTTTTACCTTGCGGTTTTTTTTGTGATATTTCTTGAGACGATTAAACACAATCGGGTGACAGTCTGCGGTGTTTGTCCCAATCAAAAAGGCACAGTCGGTTTTTTCCAAATCGTCGTAGCAGCAAGGCGGGCCGTCTGAGCCAAAACTTTGACTATATCCCGCCACCGCTGACGACATACACAGCCGTGAATTGGCATCAAAATTATTAGTGCCCAAACATCCCTTCAACAACTTTTGGGCGGTGTAATAGTCTTCCGTTTGAAACTGACCCGACCCATACATAGCGATGGCATCGGGGCCTTTTTCTGCCAGCGTTTTACGGATCTCACTGACGATGCGGTCGAGGGCTTCGTCCCACGATACCTGCCGCAGGGGCTGATCGAGAGACTCCCGCATCATGGGGTGCAGCAGTCGCCCCTGATCGAGGGAGTCGCCGATGGTAGCGCCCTTGATACACACCTGGCCTTGACTAGATGGATGGTTGCGATCGCCCCGCGCCTGCCACACCGGATTACCCTGCTCGTCACGGTTGACCGGGCGACCCGGTTGGGCAGGTGGCAGCACCTCAAGGCCACAGCCAACACCGCAGTAGGGACAAAGAGTTTTTGTTGCACCGGCCATGATCATCCTCCATCCACAAAAAGTCTGTCTTTACAGGGTTTCAAAATATCAGCATAGTTCTAATTTCAACTTGGACATGGTTTAGCCCGGTACCCATAGTAACGGTTATAAATTGTTCTTTATTGTTCTCTTTAGACAGAAAAGGGGAGCGATTAGCGCTCCCCCATCTGTTGAGTTGACATCGCTGTCGTCACCAATCAGTGAAATGCGCACAGATCAACCAAGCCATAAAAGATTGATTTTAGATGGCATGCCAATAACCGATAAAAAGGCCCCATGGATCTAACCAAGCAAATTGGCTTTATTAACCAATGTAAGAGCCATCGGGTACCGAAGAGCCACCGGGTACTACTAAATCTTCACCTTCGTGGGCTTCAGCAAAGGAACCCTGGGGTTCTTCGAGAATAAAGAAGCAGAGGAAGGCCACAATGATAGAGGCTATACCCAGGGTCTGGAAGAAAATGACGTTACCCACATCCCCTTCAGGCACCAAACTATAAAGAGTCAGGTAAGCTACCGCGCCGACATTGCCGTAAGCGCCGACGTTGCCCGCCACCTGGCCGGTTACCCGCCGCTTAATCAAAGGCACAATCGCAAAGGTAGAACCTTCCCCAGCTTGGACAAAGAAGGAACAGGCCATAGTTAAAATCACGGCTAGGATAACCATAGGGGTGCTGCCTTGACCAACTCGGGCGCTGATGGCAGGAATACTGCTCATCACCAGATAGCCAAGACCCATGCAGAGGGTCAGAACACCCATGGTTATCTTACGACTGCCCAGTTTGTCAGAAATCAAACCGCCGCCGGGCCGAGCAACCAAGTTCATAAAGGCATAGCTTGCCGCCAGCATCCCAGCCATCGCTTTAGGCAGACCAAAGGTCGTTTCAAAGAATGTTGGCAGCATGGATACAACAGCCAGCTCAGAACCAAAGTTAACAATGTAAGTTAGCTCTAGAATGGCTACCTGCTTAAACTTGTAACGATCTTCCGCTGGATACCGCTTGGCACCCGACAACAGATCTTTGTTTACAGCCCAGCAGTTATAGGCTTGGAAAAGATACAGGGCAATAAAGCAGGCGACCACCAGACCAAACGTTCCCGGATTTAAAAAGCCAACCTTTTTGAGCCGCCAGGCCAAGACAATGAGAATACCCGTCAGGGGTAAATTCATCAGCATCAGACCCCAGAAGTCCTTCACGGTTGTTACTTCTATGCCGCGAGTACTAGAGGGCCGCTGGTAAACTTTGCCAGGGGGCGTATCTTGAACATTGAAGTAGTACAGACAGCCGTAGAGGGCTGCAATAATACCGGTGGCAGCAATCACAAACCGCCAGTTCAACAATGGACCATCGGGTACCTGGAAGGCTCCAGGGATGAAGTTGAGGGCACCTGCCACAGCTACTAGGGTAAAGGCAGAGAAGGCAGAACCAAAATTTCCCCAACCGCCGTAGATACCTTCAGCCAGACCAATTTCCTTTGGCGGGAACCACTCTGCAGTCATCCGGATGCCAATGACGAAACCAGCGCCCACAATACCCATGAGCAGACGGCCAACCACCAGCTGGTTAAAGGTTTGGGCAGAGGCAAAAATAATACATGGAACCGCTGCGTACATGAGCAGCAGCGAATAGGTTAACCGGGGACCGTATTTATCCAACAACATGCCAATAATGATACGCGCTGGGACCGTGAGGGCCACATTACAGATGGCAATGGTACGAATCTGACCGACCTCTAGACCAAAGTCTGCCGCAATAGCTGTCGAAAAAGGGGCAAGGTTAAACCAAACCACAAACGACAGAAAAAACGCAAACCATGTCATATGGAGGATTTTATAGCGTCCCCTAAAGGACCACATCTCGCCAAGCATCAGTGCTATTCTCCTGGACAGACAAACATTTTACATTCCTTCTAAAATCTGCTTGCGAGGTAACCGTCCCAAGCATTTAACGAAGATTGGTCGTTTCAGCCATTTTAGGTTTAAACTCTGTGAAAGACAGAGGCTGAAACCCTATTAGACTCGTTCGCGACCAACCCCGATCTGAGTCTCTGGGAAGGTTACCTTGCGAGCGGGGTTTATTGGCGTTGCTCCGAGGGAGCAACGCCAATAATGCCATAAATCCTAGTGGGACAACAGACAAAACGACGCAACAGATCAGCGATGAACAACAACCAATTTCTGATGCTTAACCAAGGCAACAAACAAAACCCTTAACAAAAAGTATCTGCCAAAGTTGTTTAGTTGTTATGAATTAAGCAAATGAATTTAGGTGATTTCACCATAGGGCTACAGTATCGGTGAGCAATGGGAAAAAATGTGCTCAACGCTACCGTTAGTCCAGCAGGATTCTTTTTTTGCATAATCTCGTTTGTTTTTTGCATAAAAAGCCGGTGAAAATGAGGTGAAGGCAGGGGCGTACCAGGCTCTTTTGATACGTCGTTGCCGGGGAGAATCGGGTCCCTAGAAACTCAAGCCATCGGCATAGGACTCTAGATCTGTCCAAAAAAGAAAATTAGCCATTAAAAAGACCTGACGTCTTGAACAGACAAGCCAGGTCTTGGAACTTTTTATCAAACCGTTAGCTGCTTGGCGCTAGGGTAGGTCACCCACTCATACGGAGCTATCTGCCTAACTCAGACCACAGTTCCGCCTGATGGGGAATAACCGTAGGCACAGGCGTATTTGCAGCGGGTTGAGCCAGATAGACCCGCACCGCCGTATAACCAACCACAAACATTGAAAACGCAGCCAGCGTAGCCGCCAAAGTTCTATCTAAGTTAGAAACCTGACTAGATATCGTACGGGTTTGGGAAGTCATGAAATCCACCCTGGACTAAAACGTCAGTTCCAAGCATCCCACAGTTATTCTGTAGCAAGCACTACTGTTTACGAAATTTAGTCTTGAAAAGAACGACTCACGGTTTGGGATGCGCTAAAAGGGCTCACTAACTGTTCGGTTAAGGACATGGGCAACCCAGCCTGATGGGAAATTACACCGTGGGCGATACCTGCCGCTAAACCTAAAAAAGCAGGTAAAATCAAAGACTTCAAGCTATCCATGCAGTTACAACATCCGTAGGGTATTTATCTAGCGAAAGACTCTTTAAATATCGATAACGACTCGCCCTTCTGGATGGGCGATACAAGTCAGCACCGCGCCCGCTTCCCCCGTATCCAAGGCGACTGGGTCACCTTCATAGCGCACGTTGCCTGCTAGCAACGGTAGCTTGCAAGTTCCACAGGAGCCAGACTGGCAGCTGTTTGCAATGGCTATGCCCGCATCCTCGGCAATGGCCAAAAGAGATTGACTATCATCGCAGCCAATTTCCTTGGCCGATTTGGAAAATACGACAACGGCGGGCTTTTTGGCTGTGGGTATCTCGGCCTGACTCGCCGCTGGCGCAGTGATCTCTTCAATGACGACACCTGGTTTGAGGGTCGCTCCAAATTTTTCCATTAGGAGCTGACGCACCACAGTTGGAAGCTCGTCGCAGGGCACTTTCGGCATGACGCATTCACCCAGGTGGGCATCTTTACCCACGGTGCCGCCCATATAGATGTCTACGGCAGGTACCATTTTCCCGTCCTTGCGGGCTTTCGTGCCCATCATACCGATTTGAGCAACCTGGGGCTGACCACAGGAATTAGGACAGCCGGTCCAGTGCATGCGCACAGATTCTGGTATGTCTAGCTCCGAATCTAGGCGTCGAGATAAGGCTAGGGACTGCATTTTTGTTTCTACCAAGGCAAAGTTACAAAACTGCGCCCCTGTGCAAGACACCAGGGAGCGCACCAGGGTAGAGGGTTGGATGGGAAATGTTTGTACAATCGGCTCTGCCAAAAAGACGGCCAATCGATTGTCAGGCACATTGGGAACAATCACATTTTGCTCAACCGTGAGGCGGAGCTCGCTGTTGCCGTAAACTTCGGCAACGCGGGCTAGCTCATACATGTGCTCCGCTTGCAATCGCCCCACAGGAATATGCAGACCAATATAGTTCAGACCTGCCTGCTTTTGCTGAAAAACGCCAACATGATCTCGCTTATTGGCATTCAGGGCGTCCTCAGCAGCGGCCTGGGCTAGGGGCTTACCCATACTTTTCTCAACTTCTGCTCGAAATGTTTCTAACCCCCATTCATCGATCAGCCACATTAGGCGGGTTTTTTGACGATTGCTACGGGGGCCATTGTCTCGGTAGACCGTTAAGATCGCGCGGCACAGCCCAACCACATCGTCTTTTTCGGGGGGAACCCAGACATCAAGGGGGATAGCGGCAGCACAGCGAGTAGAGGAAAAGAATCCCCCCACCAAGACATTAAAGCCCAGTTCTCCGTCTTTGTAGGCTGGCACAAAGGCAATGTCATTGATCTCGGCATGGACCGAATTGTCGGTGCTGCCTTCAAGGGCGATATTAAATTTCCGAGGTAAGTTTGTAAAATCATAATTACCTTCGCCACTGTTGGTAATCATGTCCTGAACCGCTTGCACCAACTCCCGTGTATCAATTAACTCGTTGGCATCAATGCCAGCGACAGGAGACCCGGTGATGTTGCGTACATTGTCCATGCCTGACTGCATAGAGGTCAGACCAACGGCGTGCATACGCGCAAAAATGTCGGGAATATCCTCTAAGTGAACGCCGCGCAGCTGCAGATTTTGGCGAGTCGTGATGTCAGCACTCCCATCGTCTCCGTAGCGCTGAACAATTTCAGCTAGTACCCGTATTTGCTCAGAGGAGATGAGGCCGTGGGGCATCCGCAGGCGCAGCATAAATTTGCCGGGGGTCACGGGCCGGAAAAAAATGCCTAGCCACTTGAGCCGCTGGGTTAAGTCAGTTTCATCTACCGCTTCCCAACCCATTTGGGCAAACTTTTCCAGTTCGTCCTTGACCGCTAGACCGTCTTTTTCTGCCTTGTATTTTTCAAACTTGTTGAGCTTTACTTTTTTCTCAGTAGTGGATGCAATGACCACAGCAGCACTCCCAACCTGGTTAACAGAAAACACCCTTGGCTTAGTTACCACTGGTGACTCCTTGGGCAATTCATGGGTCTAAAGCTTAAGCAAAAAAAACGGGAGCAAAAATCCAAGATTCACAAGAACCTATGGCTCTGCCCCGCTAGACACACTTATAAGGAACCGCTTCAGGAGTTCATTTAGCTCGCTTGCTATCGAGTTAAATCAAGAGTATTCAGAAAACATCTGTTCGTTTGTATATCTGATTACTTTCCTGGGGGAGTGTTGCCATTTCTGCATTACAGCTATGCAAAAATGTCGTTAGTCAATTGCTGTTTGGGTACTAAATTGGCTGTATTTACAGCTCTTTGGCGGCTTAAAGCCAGGACTGGGCTACCAAGGTGGTTTTTGGGGGTGGGGTATGGAGAAAACGATGGATGTAGATTTGGACGCTAGGGGTATGCATATTTGTGGGCATTTATGGGGCTACCGCCAGTGATGCAGCAATTATAAATTCAAAATGTAATATTTGATACAGACGCGCGTGCCCAGTAAATGGGTTTTAAGAAATAGTTGAAACCTAGCGTGTGGGTCGGGTGCATCTCTATGGAAAATATCGGCATCAGC